>CAXNKH010000001.1:0-20661 GCA_964202765.1 Burkholderiales bacterium
GGTCCCCCACCTCGTCGGCCGTCACCAGCCAGGGGCCGAAACTGCCAGTGGAAAAAAAATTCTTACCCACACTCAAGCAGTGCTTGAACTGGTAGTCCCGAATGCTGCCATCCATCAAACACGAATAAGCAGCGACGTGCGACAGCGCATCTTCGGTCCGGATGTGACGGCCACCCTTGCCGATGACCAGCGCCAGCTCGCCTTCGAAGTCGAAGTCGAGCGAGACTGAAGGCCGAACCAGTGAGGCCCCATGGGCCACCAACGAACGCTTGTTGCGCAAGAAAGTGCTGGGGAAATCGGGCAGCTTGAGATTGCCCTCGGCCACATGGCCCTTGTAATTACGCCCAATGCAGAAAAAATTGTCGGCGTCGGGCAAGGGGGTGCTCAGTTGCACCTGGCTTAAAAGGTAATCCGACTGGGCTGCAGCTGCGGCCTGTTTCAGTTCACAGATGGCATTGGCGGTCAAGGCACTCAACAACGTGGGGTAGGACGTGCGCTGAGCCAGATCGACCACGCCATCGCCCTGAACCGCACCATAACTGGCGCGTCCCGCCACGGTAAAACTTGCCAGTTTCATGGGGTGTATTCCTTTGGGGGTTGGGGTCGGATTGCCGGCACAATATAGCAGGACATTTAAGGAGAATCCAAAGTGAAACAAACCCTTGCAAGCCTGATCGGCGTTGTGCTGTACGGACTGACGACGATGACACAAGCGCAGGTGTTTCCCTCCCGGCCGGTCACGCTCATGGTGCCGGTGGCACCGGGTGGAATTCTTGACACCGTGGCGCGCATGATTGCACCGGAGATGGGCCGTACCCTAGGGCAGACCGTGATCGTCGAAAACAAGCCCGGCGCCAGTGGCAATATTGCCGCAGCCCAGCTGGCACGGACCAAACCGGACGGCCACACCCTGCTGGTCGGTTATTCGATGTTCCACGTTGGCAACCCGTCGATGTTTCCTAATCTGCAATGGGATCCGATCAGAGACTTTGCCTCGGTCAGCATGCTGGTGGTGTCGCCGCATGTGATTGCCGTTAACCCATCGGTGCCGGCGCACTCGCTTAAGGAGTTGGTGCAGCTGGCGCAGGCCCGGCCCGGCAAGCTGTCCTACGCCTCACCAGGCAGCGGCTCGGTGCCCCACGTCGGGATGGAATTGTTCAAGCAGCAGAACCGGCTGTTCGTGGTCCACATTCCCTACAAAGGGGCCGGCCCGGCGATGCAAGATGTCATTGGTGGCACGGTCGATATGACGATCGCCACGCCGCCTTCGCTCATGAGCTTTGTCCAGGCGGGTCGTTTGCGGGCTTTGGCCGTGGCGGCCAAAGAGCGACATCCGTTGTTGCCCAACGTGCCGACCACCGCAGAGGCGGGCTACCCCAAGTTCGAACTCGAAGCCTGGGTCGCACTGTTCGCACCGGCGGGCACACCAAGCGATGCGGTCAACAAATTGGCAGCTGCGGCCCAAGCTGCACTGCGCTCGCTTGAGGTGTTGGAAAAAGTGAAGACGATCGGGGTGTCGGTGCGTTACCTGCCGCCCCTTGAGCTCGATCGGGTGGTTCGCTCTGATCTGGCTTATTGGTCCAAAGTGATTCGCGAGGCGCGCATCACGGCCGATTGAGATGGTTCTCACGGCAGCAGAAAAACCGCCACGGTGCCAGGATCAGTTCGGTGCGGCGTACAGCGCAGCGGCATCAAGGCGGAGTCGTAGGCTGCAAATCGACCGCAGCGGTCCATTTTTCACCGTCTTTTTGACCCATAGCGAGGCTATGAGCCTGCAAATCCGGCAAAAACTGTCCTCGCTGGGGCCGATTTTCGCTCTCGACCCCCCAAGCCCGACAGGCTCCTAGGCCGACACGGGGGACAGCCGCGGAGCTGTGCACCGCACCGAACTGATCCAGCGCAAACCTTCGCCTACAAGTCCTTGGATCAGGACAAGACAGGGCAGGGTCAAGCTGAACAGAGTTCGCTTTTCATTATTTTGGGGAACATCAATAGAAGCCGTACAAAGCGGCCGGGTTATTGACCAGCACTTGCTGGCGCAATTCTCTGTCACTGACCCAGCTGCTCAACAGGTCGCACAGATCAGCGTCATGGGGCATGGCCCCCTTGACCATGACATGCGGCCAGTCGCTGCCCCACAACACACGCTTGGGGTTGGCATGGAGCAGGGCCGCGGCAAATTGGGCTACATCGTCATAAGGTGGGGCGCTTTGCTGAGAAATCCGGTAGGGGCCGGTCAGTTTGACCCAGGCCTTGCCCTCGCGCAGCAAGGCCAGCAGGTTCTGAAATCCAGGGTCTGCTACCAAGTGGCTGCAAGGAACGTAGCCCAGGTGACCGAATACCAACGCCACCGGCAAGTGGCCCAGGGTCTGTGCCAAGTTGGGGAATTCGTTGACGTGCATCAGCAATTCCAGATGCCAGCCCAGGGGCGCAATGCGCAGGGCCAAGGTCGTCAACTCGGCCAGTGGTAGGCTGCCCTTGGCCTGTGCCAGATCAACAATGTTGCAACGCAGACCGCGTACGCCGGCAGCATGCAAGCGCTCCAGTTCCTTGTCTCTCACCTGCGTGCTGACAACCGCAACACCGCGCAAATTCAGCGGGTCGGTGGCCAGGGCCGCAATCAAGGCGCGGTTGTCATCGGCATACACACTGGGTTGGACCAATACGGCACGCTGTACGCCCAAGCTCTGGAGCAAGGCCAAGTAGTTCGGCAGCAAGGCATCGGGTGGGGTGTAGATGCGCTGCTGGGCGTAGGGGTAGTCCCGTGCTGGGCCGCAAATATGGGCATGGCAGTCGGTGCTGCCCGGTGGCAGTTGCAAGGCGGGACGCCGTAACTGCCCGTCAGGTGCTTGGCACAGGGGGGCGTTATTGGGGCTCAATCTTGGCAAGCTGGGCTATTTTTTTGTACTTAACGATTTCATCACGTACGAATTTCTCAAACTCTTCGGTCGTCATGGGTTTGAAGCCTATGCCCAGCCGGCCGTACGAAGCCTTGACCTCCGGGTCGAGCATGGCACGGTTGATATCGGCGTTGATTTTTTTCACGATCGCGCTAGGGGTGAATGCTGGTGCCCAGATGCCAAACCACAGGCTGATGTCGAAATTTGGATAGCCTTGTTCTGCGATGGTCGCCATCTCGGGCGCTGCTTCAGAGCGGGTGTTGCTGGTGACGCCCAAGACCCGCAACTTGCCGCCCTTGGCCTGGCCGATGGCTGCGTTCAAAGGGGCCATATAGAACGATGTGCGTCCGGTCATTGAGTCTTGAATCGCTTCAGGCGAGCCCTTGTAGGGAATGTGCAGCATGTCGATGCCCATCATTTGGGTGAAGTACTCGGCCGTCAAATGGGTAGAAGTTCCCAATCCTGCTGACGCATAGGGAATGGCCCCGGGTTTGTCTTTGGCGGCGCTGATCAGATCTTTGATGGTCTTAAAAGGCCCGTCGGGTGCTGTCACCATGACGTAGGGTGTGGTCCCCATCATGTTGATCTCGGCCAAGCCTTTGGCTGGATCGTAGGGCAGCTTTTTGTAAATGGCCGGGTTGGCGGCATAGGAAGCCGACTGGACCAACAAGGTGTAGCCATCGGGCGCGGCGTTGACCACCAAACCGGTCCCGATCAGGCCACCCGCGCCGGGTTTGTTCTCGATCAACACCGGCTGTTTCCACAGCTCGGTGAGGTATTTGGCAACGATGCGGGCGGCAATGTCAGCGCCCGATCCGGCCGTCAGGGGAACGACCAACTTCACTGGCCGATCAGGATAGGTTTGAGCGCTGACAGCGCTGGCCGTCAACGCAAAAGCGGCGATCAGAAAAGAAATTTTTTTCATGGGGGGTACCTGGGTTCGTGTTTCAGGGTTCGATCTTGAGGTTGGCATCTTTCACCAACTTCTCAAATTTGGTGGCTTCGGCGCGAACGTAGCGAGCGAAATCGGCTGCTGAGTTTTGGGGCACAGCCAGATTGTCGGCTTCGAAACGGGCCCGGATATCGCTTGAAGCCATGATGGCATTGACTTCCCGATTCAGGCTGGCAATGACCTCGGCCGGCGTGCCGGCAGGGGCGAACAGGCCGCCCCACAGGGTGTGGCTGAAACCCGGCAAAATAACTTCGGCCACCGTCGGGACCTGGGGCAAAGAGCTCATGCGTTGCGGCGTCGTGACGGCCAGGGCCTTGAGCTTGCCGCCCTTGATTTGGGGCATGGCTGCCGGCGCGCTGCTGATGAACATTTGCAAGCGCGAACCCATCAAGTCGGCCATCAAGGGCCCAATGCTCTTGTAAGGCACATGGACCATGTCGAGCTTGGCCGCCATGCCGATCGCAACCGCCGACAAATGCCCCGGTGTGCCAGCCCCTACCGAGCCATAGCTGAAGCTGCCTGGTTTGGCCTGGGCCATCTGAATGAATTCCTTCAGGCTGTTGTAGGGCGCGTCGATCGGCGCCATCACCACCAGCGGCGAGTTACCGATCATCACCACGGGGATCAGGTCATTGATGGGGTCGTAGCCCAGGTCCTTCATCAGCGCGCGCGTCACCGCGATTTCACCGGTTTGACCGAGCAGCAGGGTGTAGCCGTCATTCTTGCTGCGCACCGTCAGTCGCGTTCCGACCGTGCCCGAGACCCCTGGCTTGTTGTCCACCACAACGGTTTGTTTGTAAACAGCGGTCAGGCGCTCGGCCACCAGCCGGGCAAAGGTGTCGCCCTGGCCGCCAGGGCCATAGGCGACGATGATGGAGACGCTTTTGACCGGGTAATCACCCTCGGCTGCATGGACTGGCAAGGAGGGAGTCAGGGCCAACAAGCCGGCCCAAATCAGGGCAGGCCAACGGTTGAGGAGGGGGAATGGATTCAAGGTAGGGCTTTCGTTTTTAACTTGGCTTCGATCATGCAGATCCTAGGAAAGCGGGTCAATCGGTGTTTTTCCTAGGGGCCAGCTTTGCGATACTAAGCACTTGTCCGTCAGTAATTCGGGGTTGCGCACATGGAGCTGCAAGACATTCTTTATTCTCAGGGCTTTGGCACACGCCGGGTCTGTGCTGGGCTGATTCAACAAGGTTTGGTTCAAGTTTATGCCGGAGCTACCGATGCCGAAGCGCTGATCTGCGTTCAGGCTGCGGCTGAATTTGTTGCCGAGGGCCTGCGTTTCAGGGTTCAGGGGCTGGACTGGCCCTTCCACGATAAAGCCTACCTGATGCTCAACAAGCCCGCCGGCACCGAATGCTCGCAAAAACCCTCGACTTACCCCAGCATCTACACCTTGCTGCCTTCGCCATTGCGGCTGCGACCGCAAAAAGCGGCGGTGCAAGGGGTTCAGGCCGTGGGTCGGCTCGATCAGGACACGACCGGTTTGCTGCTGCTGACCGATGACGGTAAGTTCATTCACCGCATGAGTTCGCCGCGCCACCATGTGCCCAAGGTCTACGAGATCACGCTCAAACACGAGCTGGACGACAAACAGGTGCAAAAACTGCTTTTCGGCGTGGTGCTCGATGACGACCCCAAGCCGGTGCACGCTGCTGCCTGCGAGCTAATGGACAGTCACCACTTGCGCATGACGCTGATCCAGGGCAAATACCACCAGGTCAAGCGCATGCTGGCGGCGGTGGGCAACCGGGTCGAAGGGCTGCACCGCAGCCAGATTGGTGGCCTGCGCTTGCCCGAGGATCTGGCGCCCGGTCAATGGCGCTGGTTGAGTGCGGCGGATTTATCGCTAATGGCGGGCTGAAGCTACACTAAACGACTCATTCAGGAGTGAATTTTTGTGAAGTTGTTGCCTCGTATTTTTTGTGCCCTGGTTCTGTTCGAACTGGTGGTTTTTGGCTTCTCGGCCGCGGCCCAGAGCCGGCCGATTTTTGTTCTCAATTCCCTGGACCACGACATCAGCGTGATTGACCCGGTGAGCTGGAGCCAGATCAAGCGCATTCCCAGCGGCAAGGAGCCGCATCACCTCTACCTGACGCCGGACGCCAACTCGGTGATCGTGGCCAACGCCTTGAGTGATACGCTGACTTTTATCGATCCGAAAACCGCCGAGGTTCAACGCACGATTCGTGGTATTTCCGACCCCTATCATTTGCGGTTTTCGCCCGATATGAAATGGTTCGTGACCGCGGCCAATCGACTCAACCACATTGATATTTACCGTTGGGACGGCAAAGACATCAGCCTGGCCAAACGCCTGGCCACCAAAAAAACCCCCAGCCATTTGTGGATTGACAGCAAGAGCAGCACTTTGTACGCCACCATGCAAGACAGCGACGAACTGATCGCGGTCGATCTGGCCAACCAGACGCTCAAATGGAGGGTCAAGACCGGCAGCCTGCCGGCCGACCTCTATGGCACGGCGGATGACAAATTGATTTTGGTGGCGCTGACCGGCAGCAACATGGTGGAGGTCTACGATGTCACTGGCAATGCGCCCTTGCTCAGCAAACGCATCAAGACCGGCGATGGGGCCCATGCTTTCCGCGCACTGGGCGATGGCCGTCATGTGCTGGTGAGCAACCGGGTGGCCAACAGCATTGGGAAAATTGATTTGCAAACTCTGGAGCTGGTGGCTACATTTCCGGTTCCCGGTGGCCCCGATTGCATGGAGGTTTCGCGCGATGGAAAACTGCTTTTTGTGACATCCCGCTGGGCCCGAAAGCTCACCGTGATCGATTTGGCGAGTCAGAAAATCGTTCGACAAATCAACGTTGGAAAGAGTCCGCATGGCGTCTGGACGCTCGATCACGCAAGCCGCTGAACTGACATTTGGGTTAGCGCTGTGCCTGGTCTCGGCTGCTAGCTGGGCCACCCGCTGCGAGGGCCAAGCCGGATCCAAGCCGCTGTACCTGAGCTTTGATACTGGCCACATGGAAGTGGCGCCGCTGGTGGCTGAAGTGCTGAATCGCCAGCAGGTGGTGGTGACTTTCTTTGCAGCCAACGAAAAGACCAAAGAAGGTTCCGGCAGCCTGAGCCAACACTGGGCGCCTTGGTGGAAGGCGCGCGCCGCCGAGGGTCATGAGTTCGCTTCGCACACGTATGACCATGCTTATTGGCGTGGCGATCTGCCCGGTAACCAACCAAAATTTCGGATTCGCCCCAGTGCCGGTGCCTTGGCCGGGCGAGAGTCCACCTGGGATGCAAAACAATATTGTGAAAATATTGCTTTTGCTGCTGAGCGCCTACAGGCGCTAACAGGGAAAAAACCGCTGCCCCTGTTTCGTGCCCCCGGTGGCAAGACATCTGCCAAGCTGCTGGCGGTGGCCCGGACCTGCGGCTTTGAACATGTGGGATGGAGCGTGGCCGGTTTTCTCGGCGACGAGTTGCCGAGTGAAAAGTTCAGCAACCAGGCCCTGCTGGACAAGGCCTTGAAAGACATCGGCAGTGGCGACATCCTGGTCGCTCATCTGGGCATCTGGTCGCGCAACGACCCCTGGGCGCCCGCTGTGCTGGAGCCGCTGATCGTGGGCCTGAAGCAACGCGGATTTTGTTTTGCCACTTTGCGCTCACACCCGGCCTACAAGAACTGGATCGCGGCGCAGTAGCGCTGAGGAACAGGCAGCAGCATGGACTGGTTTGTCGATCTCTTCGAATTCGTTCGTCAATGGCTGTACGAGCAGGCCGTGCAACCATGCATGTTCGCGCTGGGTTGGGGCAATATTCTTGAAGTCGGATTTGAAGCCACGGCTTGGTTGCTGATCGGATTGTTGCAAATCGGGTGTCTGATTTTTTTGATCGGACCGCTGCAGCGTTGGCGCCCGGTCGAGCCGGTGCTAGACCGCCGAACGGTCCGGGTCGATATTCTGTACACCCTGCTGCACCGCCTGGGGCTGTTTCGTCTTGTCTTGTTCTTGGCGTTGACGCCTTGGTTTGACGAGTTTTTTGGGGCCTTGCACAGCGCAGGATTCAGCCCGTTTCATCTGGATCAGCTCTGGCCCGGCGTCAGCGATCAGGCGCTGCTGAGCTTCGTTTTGTACCTGGTGGTGTTGGACCTGATCGCTTACTGGGTGCATCGTGGCCAGCACCATTTTGAGTGGTGGTGGCGCCTGCATTCCCTGCACCACGCTCAGCGCCAGATGACGATGTGGAGTGACAACAGGAATCACCTGTTAGACGACCTGTTGCTCGATGCCTTGTTTGTTCTGGTGGCGCAACTCATCGGCGTGGCACCGGGCCAGTTTCTGGCGATTGTGGCCCTGACACAGCTCAGTGAAAGCTTGCAACACGCCAACTTGCGACTGTGGTTTGGTGCGGTCGGTGAGCGGCTCTGGGTGAGTCCGCGTTTTCACCGCCTGCACCACAGCATAGGTATAGGTCACGAAACCGAGGGCAAGGGAACGCTGGGGGGGCACAATTTTGGTGTGCTGTTGCCTTGTTGGGATGTGCTGTTTGGCACGGCCAATTTTGAGTTGCGCGATGAGCCTACCGGTGTTCGCGACCAGGTCGAGGCGGACGAGCAAGGTCGAGTCCGCGACTACGGAGCAGGCTTCTGGTCACAGCAGTGGCAGGGCTGCAAGCGCCTGCTGGGACGAGCTTGAGTCTAGGGGCCTGTCGGACTTGGGAAGCGTCGGCTGCAAATCGACCGCAGCGGTCCATTTTTCACCGTCTTTTTGACCCATGGCGAGGCTATGAGCCTGCAAATCCGGCAAAAACTGTCCTCGCCGGGGCTGATTTTCGCTCTCGACGCCCCAAGCCCGACAGGCTCCAAGCAGTTATGCTTGCGCGATGACTTTGTTTCTCGACTCTTTCTGGCGCGCTGCGGCTTACTGCCTGCGTCCCAGAGTCATTGCCTTGTCTTTCCTGCCGCTGCTGCTGCTGGTGGCGCTGGCGCTAGGGCTGGGTTACTTCTATTGGGATGCGGCACTCGATGGTGTGCGCCATGTGCTGGAGGCCTCAGCGGTTCTCAACGGCATCTGGACTTGGTTGCAAAACATGGGAGTCGGACAGCTCAAGAGCGTGGTGGCACCACTGATCGTGATCTTTATCGTGACGCCGGTCCTGATTCTGGTCTCCCTGTTGACTGTGTCGGTTTTGATGACGCCTACGCTGACATCCCTGGTGGCTGAACGGCGCTTCCCGTCTATCGAAAAAAAACAGGGCAGCAATGGGTTGCAGGCTTTGTTGTGGTCCCTGGGCTCCAGTGCCATGGCCACAGCCGTTTTGTTGCTGTCTATTCCCTTGTGGCTGTTGCCACCGCTGATCTTGATTCTGCCGCCCTTGATCTGGGGCTGGCTGAGCTACCGGGTGCTGGCCTACGACGTGCTGGCCGACTACGCCAGTCGGGAAGAACAACGCCTGGTGTTCAAGCGGCATTACGGTTGGCTGTTGCTGATCGGTGTCTTGACCGGCTATTTGGGCGCGGCGCCTAGCCTGCTGTGGGCTTCGGGCGCGCTGTTTGCTGCGGCCTTTGTCTTGCTGGTGCCGCTAGCGATCTGGATCTATACCTTGGTGTTTGCGTTTTCCTCACTCTGGTTTGCACATTACTGCCTGGCCGCACTGGAGCGTTTGCGCGCCGAGACGGTTAGCCATCCCATCAACCCCATGATTAAAGAAGCCTCCAGCCATGACCGAATCACGCAATGAAACACCGACTGAAACGCCAGGCCGTATCGGCCTCATCATCATTGGCGATGAAATTCTCTCGGGCAAGCGTGCCGACAAGCACATGCCCAAATTGATCGAATTGCTGCATGAGCGGGGCCTGCAACTCGGTTATGCCGATTACGTCGGTGATTCGCCGGATCGCATCACCGCCACACTGCAGCGCGCTTTCGCCAGCAACGATCTGGTGTTTTCCTGCGGCGGCATTGGTGCCACGCCGGATGACCATACCCGCCAATGTGCGGCCAAGGCGCTGGGCGTGGAGATGGTGTTGCATGGGGAAGCCGAAGCCCTGATTCGCCAGCGCATGCAAGACACCGCCAAGGAGCAGGGCCTGGTTTATGAGCACGACCACCCCAATAACATTCATCGACTCAATATGGGTGTGTTCCCGATCGGCGCACAGATCATCCCCAACCCCTACAACAAAATTCCAGGCTTTCGCTGTGTGGGCGAGGCCGGCGGGGCGGTGCACTTTGTTCCCGGTTTCCCCGTCATGGCCTGGCCCATGATGGCTTGGGTTT
The DNA here is from genome assembly GCA_964202765.1 of Burkholderiales bacterium. Classification (GTDB taxonomy): domain Bacteria; phylum Pseudomonadota; class Gammaproteobacteria; order Burkholderiales; family Burkholderiaceae_C; genus CAXNKH01. Next base: position 10,104 of record CAXNKH010000001.1, read on the forward strand.
TGGATCACCATTACCGGCACTGGTTCAGAACCCAGGCCTGGGTTGAAAAGTCAGTCATTGTGTTTGGTGCTATGGAGGCGGCCTTAACGCCCTTGATGCAAACCATCGAGAGTGCGCACCAGGACGTCAAGGTGTTCAGCCTGCCCAGCGTGGACCACCCCGAATACGGCCGCCACATTGAACTCGGGGTCAAGGGTGATCCGGCTGCGGTCGCTGCCGCTTATGTGCTCATGTTGCAAGGACTTCAGGGTGTCGGGGCCAAATTGGGCCCCGAATTGGTACGCAGCTAAGGCGCACAACAACGGTGCACTTTTATTAACGCACTAAAATAGTGCTAGCACTGGGCCGGGCTGGGACAGAATCGGAGCGAAATCGGTTTTTTTCTGAAATGAGGCCCAATCTCAAGGCAAAATACGCGGTTTGGTATGACAGCGCGCAGGCGTGCTTTGGCATAAAACCTGCGTTCAGTGAACTGAAGTTTTTTTAATAACCATCCAACCAGGAGATTTTGATGGCCAAGACCGTCGCAGACGTCATGAAAATGGTGAAGGACAACGAAATCAAATTTGTTGACTTCCGCTTCACCGACACCCGTGGTAAAGAGCAACACGTGACCGTGCCCGTGTCTCATTTTAATGAAGACAAATTCAGCTCGGGCCATGCGTTCGACGGTTCTTCCATCGCTGGCTGGAAAGGCATTGAAGCCTCCGACATGCTGTTGATGCCGGATGCCAACACCGCCAACATCGACCCCTTTTACGAAGAAACCACGCTGTTCATGAGTTGCGATGTGATCGAACCCGGTGACGGCAAGTCTTACGACCGTGACCCGCGTTCCATCGGCAAGCGCGCTGAAGCCTACCTCAAGGCCTCGGGCATGGGCGATACCGCTTACTTCGGTCCGGAGCCAGAGTTCTTCATTTTTGACGACGTGCGTTGGGGTGCCGATATGCGCGGTTCATTCGTCAAGATCGACGAACAAGAAGCGCCCTGGAACAGCAGCAAGATCATGGAAGGCGGCAACAAAGGCCACCGTCCCACCGTCAAAGGCGGCTACTTCCCCGTGCCCCCGGTTGACAGCACGCAAGACATGCGCGCTGAGATGTCGCTGATCCTCGAATCCCTGGGCATTCCGGTCGAGGTGTTCCACCACGAAGTGGCTGGCGCGGGTCAGAACGAAATTGGCACCCGTTTCAGCACGCTGGTTCAGCGCGCTGACTGGACGATTTTGCTCAAGTATGTGGTGCAAAACGTGGCCCACGCCTACGGCAAGACTGCGACTTTCATGCCCAAACCTATCGTTGGCGACAACGGCTCCGGCATGCACGTGCACCAGTCGATCTGGAAAGATGGCAAGAACTTGTTCGCCGGTGACGGTTATGCCGGTTTGTCGGACTTCGCGCTGTACTACATTGGCGGCATCATCAAGCACGCACGTGCCCTCAATGCCATCACCAACCCCGGTACCAACAGCTACAAGCGCCTGGTTCCTGGTTTCGAGGCGCCGGTGAAGTTGGCTTACTCAGCCCGCAACCGCTCGGCTTCGATTCGTATTCCTTACGTGGCCAACCCCAAAGGTCGCCGCATCGAGGCTCGTTTTCCCGATCCACTGTGTAACCCCTACCTCGGCTTCTCGGCGCTGATGATGGCCGGTCTGGACGGCGTGGAAAACAAGATTCATCCGGGCGAAGCCGCCTCCAAGGATCTGTACCATCTGTCGCCCGAAGAAGACGCAAAAATACCGACCGTGTGCCACAGCCTGGATCAGGCGCTGGACTACCTCGATAAGGGGCGCTCCTTCCTGACCAAGGGCGGGGTCTTCACCGACAGCATGATCGATGCTTACATTGAACTCAAGATGCAGGAAGTCACGCGCATGCGCATGACCACGCACCCAATCGAGTTCGACATGTACTACTCTCTCTAATAGGTTGGGGACAGGGCTGGTGCGCTGCGCGTAACGGCAGGCTGTCCCACAATGTTGATGAAAGGACGGCGCAAGCCGTCCTTTTTTTTGTCTATGATGGCGTAAAGGGCCTCACATTCATGAAAAAATTCATCTGGATTTCCCTGGCCGTGGTTGTGTTGGCGCCTGCTGCTTATTCGCAGGAGCGGATCTACCGTTGTGGCAACCAGTACACCAACACCTTGCCTGAAGCCGGGGCCCAGGGTTGCAAAGTGGTCGAAGGCGCCAACGTCAGCGTGATCACCCGCCCGACCAGGGTGGTCCCCGTTGCCAATGCTGCAGCCAACACAGCTAGCCCGGGTCAGAAGCCCGATGTCGCCGCCCAGAAAGCTCGCGACTCCGACTCCCGTTTGATTCTGGAGTCCGAGCTGAGTCGGTCCCGGTCGCGTCAGCATGAATTGCTCAAGGAGTACAACAACGGTGAGCCCGAGAAAATGGGTTCCGAGGGTCGCAATCACCAGAAGTACCTCGACCGGGTGGCCGACATGAAGGCCAACCTGGCCCGCAACGAGAACGATATGACCGCCATTCAGCGTGAACTCACACGCCTGTTGGCGACCAAATAGAGTGACTCGAACGGCCCCAGAACCCCCTCGTTTCCAGTCTTTCGACCTGTTGGCCACGCTGATCGCGGTGGTCAGCAGCAAAGGCGTGGTACTGGCGGCTAATGCAGCGCTGGAAGACGCCTTGGGTATCTCACGGCGCGCCATTGTCGGTTCGTATTTTCCCGAGCTCTTTAGCGAGCCCCAATTGCTCAAGGATGGGCTGCGGGGCGTTGGCATTAATCAGTTCTCAGCCCTGCGCTATGACGACTGGATCAGACCCTTGAGTCGCGAGTTGCTGCCGGTCCATGTGATCGTGACCCACGCTGAGAAGTCCGATGAGTTTGTTGTCGAGTTGTTGCCGCTGGAGCAGCAAGCCAAGCTTGAGCGCGAGGAGCGTTTGGTCGACCAGGCCCAGGCCAACAAGGAGCTGATTCGTAATTTGGCCCACGAGATCAAAAATCCCCTGGGCGGGATTCGGGGTGCAGCCCAGTTGTTGCAGATGGAGGTGGATTCCAAGGAACTCACCGAATACACCCAGGTCATCATTCATGAAGCGGATCGCTTGCAGACCTTGGTCGATAGGCTGCTGGCGCCGCACCGACGCCCGCACTTGGTGGGGGACGTCAATATTCACGAAGTATGCGAGCGGGTGCGCTCGCTGATCCTGGCTGAGTTTCCCAAGGGTTTGCAGGTGATTCGTGAGTACGATGTGTCCATTCCTGAATTCAGGGGCGACCGCGAACAATTGATTCAGGCCCTCCTTAACATTGCCCACAATGCCTGTCAGGCCCTGAGCGAGAAAATCGCTGCCGACCAGGCCAGGCTGATATTCCGTACCCGAGTGGCGCGCCGGGTGACTTTCGGCAAAAAACGCTACAAGCTGGCATTGGAATTGCATGTGATCGACAACGGGCCTGGAATTCCAGACTCGATCAAGGACCGAATTTTTTACCCACTGGTGTCGGGTCGGGAAGGTGGATCTGGTCTGGGACTGACATTGGCACAAACCTTTGTTCAGCAGCATCGGGGCTTGATCGAGTGTGAGAGTGTTACGGGACTGACGGATTTCAAGATATTAATACCGCTACCATGAGGCCTTCGGGACAGCACAGATGAAGCCAGTTTGGATCGTAGATGATGACCAGTCCATTCGCTTTGTTCTGGAAAAGGCCTTGTTGCGTGAAAACCTGCCAACCCGCAGCTTCACCAATCCGCGTGATGTCCTGCTGGCTTTGGAGGCCGAAGACGATGAGGGCCCCCAGGTTCTGGTGAGCGATATCCGCATGCCCGGGGGCACTGGGCTGGACTTGCTGGAAAAGGTCAAGGCCAAATTACCGGGCCTGCCGGTGATCATCATGACCGCATATTCAGACTTGGACAGCGCGGTGGCTTCTTTCCAAGGCGGGGCTTTTGAGTACCTGCCCAAACCCTTTGATCTGCCCAAGGCCGTTGAGTTGATTCGCCGTGCGGTCGAGGAAAGCCAGCGTGAAGAAGTGGCCGAGGTGCAGATGGAATCATCACCTGAAATGCTGGGCCAAGCACCGGCCATGCAGGATGTATTTCGTGCCATCGGCCGTTTGAGCCCGAGTCATGCCACGGTCATGATCACCGGCGAGTCCGGTACTGGCAAGGAACTGGTGGCACGCGCGCTGCACAAACATTCTTCTCGCGCCAAAGGCCCCTTCGTGGCCATCAACACCGCTGCCATCCCCAAGGATCTGCTGGAGTCCGAGTTGTTTGGCCACGAGCGTGGTGCCTTTACCGGCGCTCAGACCATGCGTCGGGGACGTTTTGAGCAGGCCGAAGGTGGAACTTTATTTCTCGATGAAATTGGCGACATGCCGTTTGACTTGCAGACCCGTTTGTTGCGTGTTCTCAGCGATGGGCATTTCTACCGGGTCGGTGGCCACAGTGCGGTCAAGACCCATGTGCGGGTGATCGCTGCCACCCACCAAGATCTGGAGCGGCGTGTCAAAGAAGGGGCGTTTCGGGAAGATTTGTTTCACCGCCTCAATGTCATCCGCCTGCGTCTGCCTTCCCTGCGCGAGCGCAAGGAAGACATCCCCATGCTTACTCGTCATTTCTTGCACCTGAGCGCCCAGCAACTCGGCGTCGAGTCCAAACGAATCTCGGAGACGGCACTGTCCTGGTTGTGCAACTTCAGCTTTCCTGGCAATGTGCGCCAGCTTGAGAATATGTGCCATTGGCTCACTGTGATGGCCATGGGTCAGGTGATTGAACCGAAAGACCTGCCGCCCGAAGTCGGTGTCCCACTTAAGGCGGCAGAGCCAGCGCCTGCTGCAGCACCGGTTTTGGCTGTTGCCCTGGATGGTGCAGCACCTAGCGCTGCGACTCAGACTAGCCCGCTTGACGCCTCAATGGCCCCTGCAGCGCCCACAATGCCCGCCGCGGCTTTCTCGGCCTTGCTTGAATCCGACAGTCTGGATTGGGAGCAAGGCTTACTGGCCGAAGCCGCCAGCTTGTTGGCGACCGAACGCACCGATGTGTGGATTGAACTGACCCGGCGTTTTGAGCGTCAATTGATTCTGGCGGCGCTGGAGGCCACCCGAGGCCGACGCATTGAGGCCGCCCTCAAGCTGGGAATAGGCCGCAACACCATCAGCCGCAAGATCCAGGAACTGGGGATCGAATAAAACCCGCGGGCTGGAGGAAGCCCCGACCCTGATCGCTAGGAATCTTGCAGCGCTAGCCAGACCGGTGCGTGGTCGCTTGGACGCTCGTTCTTGCGCGGGGTTTTGTCGATGTAGCAGGCCGTGGCCTGGGCTTTGAGCGCGTTGCTGATCAGAATATGGTCGATTCGCAGACCATGGTTGCGTCTGAAGCCGAAGTCGCGATAATCCCACCAAGAGTAGCTTTTCTCACTCTGGGGGAATAGACGATACGCATCGTGCAGGCCCAGAGCCACCAGAGCGCGCAACTGGTAGCGTTCTTCTTCGGTGCAGTGGATCTGGTCCCGCATTCCCGCCGGGTCCCACACATCGGCGTCGTCAAAGGTGATGTTGTAGTCGCCCATCAGCACCAGATTCGGGTAGCTGACCAATTCAGAACGCACCCAGTCGCGCAGTCCGCGCAGCCAGCTCATTTTGTACTCGAACTTGTCGCTGCCCGGGGCCTGTCCGTTGGGGAAGTAGGCACCGATGACGCGCAGCCCGTTCACTTCGGCGCTGATCACCCTTGCCATGTCGTCGCTAAAGCCGGGGATGTTGCGAACCACCGCGCTGGCTGGGCTGCGCGTTAGCAGCGCCACGCCGTTGTAAGTCTTTTGGCCGAAGCATTGGGACTGGTAGCCAATCTGGCTAAAAGCCTCGTGCGGGAATTTGTCGTCACTGACCTTGAGCTCCTGCAAGGCCAGCACATCGACCGGGTTGTTGCCCAACCAGTCCAGCACCTGGGACAGCCTAACCGTGAGTGAGTTGACATTCCAGGTGGCGAGTTTCATTTTTTGAGTCAAGAGTCTGTCGATCAGGCTATTGCTTGGCTCGCCCTGCAGTTTCTCAGATGTGCAGCCCGGCGAGCAGTCCCACCAGCAACCCCAAACCACCGGCGCAAAACATGGCGTATTTCAGCCACTTCTTCTTGGTCAACAAGGCAATCGCCGCCAGGGCGATGCAGACCTGTAGCACGGTAGTGGCCTGCGCCCAGCGGTGGTGCTGGTGCATCTGGGCATCACTTCGCTGGTCCCAGGCCGTGGCCTCGGACTCGAGCTTTTCGGCACCGAGCTTGATCTCATTTTTTTCTTTCTCATAACGGTCGATCTTGGCCTGGTACTTGGTTTTTTCGTCATCCCGGCTCGTCAGGTCGCGTGAGACTTCGGCCAGCGATTGCTTGGTGCTCTTGGCTTGGAAATAATTCCACTGGTTGGAGGCTTCAGTCTTCTTGATCGCTGCGTTGTTCTTGAACAGTCCAGCGTTGGCCTGTGTGGCCCCGCCCATGTAGCCAAAAATGGCACCGACCGTGGCAATGATGGCGGTGAACAGGGCAATCTGGTTGATCATGCCGCCTTGGCCGCCCTGGGCTGCGTGCTCGAGCTCGTGGTCGTGTGGGCCGTGTACGTGAAATCCTGCGCCAGACATATCAATCCTATTCAGTTGGGGGCAGAGCTAAAGGTCTGTCCCGCAAGTTTATTGGTTTTTTGTATAGGTAACAAAACTAAAACTCAAGCCAGTGGAAGATTGCAGGGGTTCACGCGCTGTTTCCTGCCACTGCGAACCGAATTGTGGCGCATAGGCATCGCCTTCAAAATCAGCGTCGATTTCGGTCACCACGGCGCTGCTGGCCAGACCCAGAGCTTGGGCGTAGATCTCGGCGCCACCAATGACCCAGGCCTGGGACTCAGCCGGGCACAACGCCATGGCCTCAAGCAGGGAGTGAGCGCACTGCGCGCCCTTGTCTTGCCAGTTGCGCTGGCGCGTGACGACAATGTTGAGCCGACCGGGCAGGGGGCGAAAGCGCTCGGGAATCGAGTCCCAAGTTTTGCGGCCCATGATCACCGGCGAGCCCAGGGTGGTGCGCTTGAAATGTGCCAGGTCTTCGGGTAGGTGCCAGGGCAGGGTGTTGTTCACGCCGATCACGCCGTTGGCGGCGCGGGCAAAGATCATGCCCAGCTTCACACGGCCACCGGTGCCTTGATGGCCGCATGGCACTGGTAGTCCAGCATCTCGAAGTCTTCAAAAGCATAGTCAAAAATCGACGCCGGTTGGCGTTTGATGTGCAACCGTGGATAGGGGTAGGGTGTGCGACTGAGTTGCAGCCTGACCTGCTCCTGGTGGTTGCTGTAAATATGGCAATCACCACCGGTCCAGATGAAGTCGCCCACAGCCAGGCCGCACTGCTGTGCCACCATGTGAGTGAGCAGCGCGTAGCTGGCAATATTGAATGGAACACCGAGAAAAATATCGGCGCTGCGCTGATACAACTGGCAGCTCAGGCGGGCCGGCCCTCCCTCGACTTGCGACGGTGCGACGTAAAACTGGAAAAAGGCGTGGCAGGGCATCAACGCCATTTTTCCCAGGTCGGCCACATTCCAGGCACTGACGATGATGCGGCGTGAATCGGGGTTGCTCTTGAGGGTTTTGATGACCTCGGCGATCTGGTCAATGTGACCGCCGTCGGGTGTCGGCCAGCTGCGCCATTGCACGCCATAGACCGGTCCCAGATCGCCGTCGTCGCCGGCCCATTCGTCCCAGATCGAAACGCCGCGGTCTTTCAGCCAGTTGTTGTTGGAAGAACCGGTCAGAAACCACAGCAGCTCCTGAATGATGGAGCGCAGGTGAACTTTTTTGGTGGTCACCAGGGGAAATCCTTCGCTCAGATCAAAACGCAGTTGGTGGCCAAACACGCTTTTGGTGCCGGTGCCGGTACGGTCGGACTTGACAACGCCATGTCCATCGACATGGCGCATGAAGTCTTCGTATTGGGAACGGATCGGATGGGGGGTCATGCGAGAGGCCTTGTGCGCAGGACCCGTCCCGGGTTCATCAGATTCTGGGGGTCCAATGCCTGCTTGATGGAGCGCATCAGGCTCAGGGCCACCGGGGATTTGTGGTGTTCGAGCTTCTCCACCTTGAGGCTGCCGACGCCATGTTCGGCCGAAATCGAGCCGCCAAAGCGCGATACCGATTCATAGACCAGGGTGTTGACCGGGCCTTCTTGCTGATGCAGGAAAGCCAGCGAATCGCCCTGTTCGGGGGCTTGCACGTTGTAGTGCAAGTTGCCGTCGCCCAGGTGGCCGTAATTCACCAGCCGGGCGCCGGGATAGTGTTGCAGCAGCAATTCATCGGTGACGCGAACAAATTCGGGAATGCTGGAGACCGGAATCGAGATGTCGTGTTTGATGTTCTGGCCTTCCTCGGCCTGGGCCAGCGGGATGCTCTCGCGGATGTGCCACAGCGACTTGGCTTGGGCCATGCTCTCAGCCACCACGGCGTCGGTGACGCAGCCCTGCTCCATGGCGGCTTCGAGCAGGCGCTCCAGGCTGCCACGGGCATGGCTTTCAGACTCGTTGTCTGAGTTCTCCAGCAGCACGCACCAGGCCGACTCCTGCCAGAACGGGACACGCTGCTGCGGGAAATGCTTGACCACCAGGCTCAGCGCAAACTGACTCATGACTTCGAAACCGGTCAGGCCCGAACTCAGGTGCCTGTGTGCCAGACCCAGCAACGCCACGGCGGCCTCCATCGAGGGCACGGCTGCATAGGCGGTGAGCTGTGAGATCGGCATCGGATACAGCTTCATGGTGGCGCCGGTGATGACGCCCAAAGTGCCTTCAGAGCCGATGAACAGGTGGCGCAGGTCGTAACCGGTGTTGTCTTTGCGCAGGCCGCTCAGTCCCTCCCAGATCTCGCCCTGGGCGGTGACGACTTCGAGTCCGAGACAGAATTCGCGGGTATTGCCGTAGCGCACCACCTGGGTGCCACCAGCATTGGTGCCGAGGTTGCCGCCAATGGTGCAACTGCCTTCAGAAGCCAGGCTCAAGGGAAACAGAAACCCCTCTTTCTCACAGGTTTCCTGCAGGGTCTGCAGAATGCAACCGGCATCGACAGTGATGGTCAGGTTGCCGGCATCGAGATTGCGAATGCGGTTCATGCGTTGCAGGCTCAGAACGACTTGCTTGCCACTGGCGTCAGGCGTTGAGCCCACCACCATACCGGTGTTGCCGCCTTGCGGCACCATGCTGACACCGGCTGCAGCGCAGGCCTTGACCGCCGCGGCGACTTCGGTCGTACTGGCCGGGCGTACCACAGCCAGTGCCGTACCGCGCTCGCGTTTGCGCCAATCCTGTTCCCAGGCCGTCAAGTCGGTGGCTGGGTGGTCGTGCGTCAGCAGGTTCTGGGCGCCAACAATTTTTTTGAGAGATTCAAGCAAGGAGTTCATGGTGTGGGGGCCGGTGCAGATTGAAGACGGGAGGCAGTTTTCAGACGATGGCGGACATGGATCGCACAGGCGACAAACAGGATCAGGCACAGCGCAATTTCGACCATGGCCAGGTAAGCGCTGGGCGCTTTGTCACTGTAGGCGCGCACTACGCCTTCGGTGAAATACAGCCAGACCAGCAGGCTGACCCAGCGGTAGGTGTACATTCGGTTTTTCAGCAGTCCGGCCAGCGGAATGCACAGGGGCAGTACCTTGAGCACCAGCCAAGAGCCCCCCGGGCGCAGCGGTGCCAGCCACAATTCCCAGGCCAGCCCCAGACCGATCAAGCTCAGCAGACTTAAGGTCGCCAGGCTGCGGGTCAATCGCACAACATCGTCTTTTTTCTTCATGAGAGTGGCATCATAGCGGCCATGAAACCCTCACTTTTTTCGCCACTGCAAGCGCTCTACAGCAGAGCTGCGCATTTCCCCTGGAAAAATACAGCGACCACCCTGGGCCAGCGTTTCAGGCAAGACCGGTTGGGCTTGACGGCGGGCAGCCTGACCTTCACCACCCTGATCGCCCTGATTCCCTTCATCACCGTCGCGCTGGCGGTGTTTACCGCTTTCCCGATGTTTGCCAAGACGCAGGATGTGCTGCAAAAGTGGCTGGTTGAGAGCTTGGTTCCGGAGCACATCTCGCGCCAACTGCTGGGCTATTTGACTCAGTTTGCGGGCAAAGCCAACAAGCTGGGGCTGGCCGGCGGGGCCGTGCTGTTTGCCACCGCCCTGACAGCGATCTTGACCATTGACCGCACCTTGAACAGCATCTGGCGGGTTCAACGGCAACGCACGCTGGCGCAGCGAATCCTGATTTACTGGGCTGCGATCACCCTGGGGCCGCTGTTGCTGGGCGCCAGCTTGAGTCTGAGCACCTATCTAATTTCTGCCTCCAGGGGGTTCGTGGGGGTGGTTCCGGACATGCTGGTGTTGCTGCTCGATACGCTGGAATTTTTTCTGGTGGCGGGGGCGGTTGCCTTGACCTACCGCTTTGTTCCTAATACGCCGGTGAAGTGGTCGCACGCCTGGATTGGCGGATTGTTTGTCGGGCTCGGAATTGAACTGGCCAAAAAGCTGTTGGCGCTTTATCTGGGTTCGGTCTCTACCTATGCCGC
>CAXNKH010000002.1:0-19245 GCA_964202765.1 Burkholderiales bacterium
TATTTCGCAGCGCACAGGGCAGAAGACCAGCTTGAGAAGCTGATGGCGCATATGCGCCGCGCCGCGCCCCAGGTGCCTATCATTTTGGACGCCAAACGTGGGGACATCGGCAGCACCGCCGAGCAATACGCCAAAGAGGCATTCGAGCGCTACGGTGCTGATGCGGTGACGTTGTCGCCCTTCATGGGCTTTGATTCGATTCAACCTTATCTTAAGTACCAGGGCAAAGGCGCTTTCCTGTTGTGCCGCACTTCCAATCCGGGCGGCGACGATTTGCAAAGTCAGCGTTTGTCTTCGGTTGCTGGAGCCCCTTTTCTGTACGAACATATCGCCAGCTTGGCGCAGGACCGCTGGAACCTCAATGGCCAGCTTGGTCTGGTGGTGGGCGCCACCTACCCGGCTGAAATCGAGCGGGTGCGCGCCATGGCGCCCACCTTGCCGCTGTTGATTCCCGGTGTCGGCGCCCAGGGCGGCGACGCTGCGGCCACAGTCAAGGCCGGTTGGCGCGGTCAGGGCAATGAGACTACGGCGCCGATTGTGGTGAACTCTTCACGCGCCATCCTCTACGCCTCAAGCGGCGAAGATTTCGCTGTCGCAGCCAGAGCAGAGGCGAGCCGGACTCGCGATGTGTTGCAGGCGGCCAAGGCCAGCTGAATAAAGCCGCATAATTAAACTTGAGGACATTTTTCCAGAGAGATACTAAAAATGAAATTAGCCATTCTGCTGTTCTGCGCTTTAGGCGCGAGCATCTCGTCGTTCGCCCAATCCGATTACCCGAACAAGCCGGTGCGCCTGATCGTTCCTTTCCCGGCAGGCGGCTCGACCGACATCGTCGGGCGGATCGTTGCGCAAAAACTCTCGGAGCGGCTTGGCCAGAACGTGATCGTGGACAACCGCGGCGGTGCCGGCGGCACCATCGGGGCTGATGTGGCCTCCAAGGCCGCGCCCGATGGCTACACCCTGAGCATTGGTACCACCAGCACCCATGCGGTCGCTGTCGGCGCCTACAGCAAGCTGGGCTACCACCCGGTGCGTGACTTTTCGCCGGTGTCGCTGGTTGCTGTGACGCCTTATTTGCTGGTGGCCAACCCGCTGACTGGCGCCAAAACCTTGAAAGACTTCGTTACCCTGGCCAAAGCCAATCCGGTCAAGCTCAATTACGGCTCGGCCGGCAACGGAACGACCACCCATTTGGCGATGGAGATGATGAAGGGCGCAGCGCAAATGGACATCCTCCATGTGCCTTACAAAGGCAATGCGCAGACCGACCTGGCCTTGCTTGCCAACGAAATTCAGACGGTGTTTGGTTCGATGCCGGCCCTGCTGCAGCATGTGAAAGCTGGCAAACTGGTTCCGCTGGCGGTTGGCACACTCAACCGTTCGCCCTCCTTGCCCGATGTGCCCACGGTGGCCGAGCAAGGCTATCCAGGTTTTGAAGTGGCGCTCTGGCTCGGGGTATTCGCCCCGGCCGGCACGCCGGCACCGATTGTGGAGCGTCTGCATCGTGAGTTGGTCACCATCACCGCCACCGCCGACTTCAAGACCGCGATGGAAAAAAATGGCGCCGAAGCAGCTTCCAACTCGCCTGCACAGTTCAAGAAAATGGTTGGCGATGAAGCCGAGCGCTACACCAAAGTGGTGAAGGCGCTGGGCATCAAGCTCGACTGAGTCCGCTTAAATCCAGCTGGGTTAAAGCAGGTGCTGGAGGTAACGCCCGGTGTGACTGGCCAGGTTGGCGGCGATGTCTTCCGGCGTACCGATGCCAACCACGGTGCCCCCGCCGGAGCCGCCTTCGGGTCCCATGTCGATGATCCAGTCGGCCGTCTTGATCACATCGAGGTTGTGCTCAATCACCACAATCGTGTTGCCCGCGTCACGCAGCTGGTGCAGCACCTTGAGCAGCATGGCAATGTCGGCAAAGTGCAGGCCGGTGGTGGGTTCATCGAGGATGTAGAGCGTGCGCCCCGTGTCGCGCTTGCTCAGTTCCAGCGCCAGCTTGACGCGTTGCGCCTCGCCCCCGGAGAGGGTGGTGGCCGCTTGTCCTAGCTTGATGTAGGACAGGCCGACATCAAGCAGGGTATGGAGTTTGCGGGCAATGGTCGGAACGGCTTTGAGAAATTCAAATGCCGCTTCAACCGTCAGATCAAGTATTTGCGCGATGTTCTTGCCTTTGTACAGAACTTCCAGAGTTTCTCGGTTGTAACGCGCACCATGGCAGACATCGCACGGCACATACACATCGGGCAGAAAATGCATTTCGACTTTGACCATGCCGTCGCCCTGACAGGCTTCGCACCGCCCGCCGCCGCCAGCTGAACCCACGTTGAAGGAAAACCGTCCCGGACCATAACCGCGTTCCCGTGCCATTGGCACTTCGGCCATCAGCTCGCGAATCGGAGTGAACAAACCGGTGTAGGTGGCTGGGTTGGAGCGCGGCGTGCGGCCTATGGGCGACTGATCGACGTTGATGACCTTGTCGAAATGCTCGATCCCTTCGATAGCTTCGTGCGCTGCCGGCTCGTCGTGGGCGCGGTACAGCTGGCGTGCCACAGCGGTATAGACCGTGTCGTTGACCAGGGTCGACTTGCCCGAGCCGGAGACCCCGGTGACGCAGGTGAAGAGACCGACTGGAATATTGACACTGACGTTTTTCAGGTTGTGGCCGCTGGCGTTGATGATCTGCAGCCATTGCGGCTGGGGCTGGAACGAATGGCGTCGGGCGGGAACGGCAATTTTCAAGGTTCGGGCCAGGTACTGGCCGGTCAGCGAATTTGGGTTGGCTTTGATTTCATCAAATGTGCCCTGTGCCACCACCCGTCCGCCATGGATGCCAGCACCCGGTCCCATGTCGATGCAGTAATCAGCAGCGCGCATCATTTCTTCGTCGTGCTCCACCACCAGCACGCTGTTGCCGATGTCGCGCAAGTGTTTGAGCGTGCTGATCAGCCGCTCATTGTCGCGCTGGTGCAGGCCGATGCTGGGCTCGTCGAGCACATACATCACGCCGGACAGACCGGAGCCGATCTGAGAGGCCAGGCGAATGCGCTGGGCCTCGCCGCCACTCAAGGTTTCGGCACTGCGGTCTAGGCTCAGGTAGTTCAGTCCCACATCGTTGAGAAATTTCAGGCGCAAGCCGATTTCACGCACCACTTTTTCGGCGATGCCGGCCTTGGCGCCGTGCAGTTGCAGCGTGCTGAAATAAGCCAGGCACTCGCGCAGGGTCAGGTGGCTGAGCTGGAAAATAGCGCGGGCCTGCAGCCCTGCGCCCAGTTTGACATGGCGGGCTTCGCGCCGCAGGCGAGAACCAGCGCAATCCGGACAGGCTTGGGTGCCGCGCAGGCGCGCCAGGTCTTCGCGCACCAGGGTCGATTCGGTCTCGCGGTAGCGCCGTTGCATATTGGGGATGATGCCTTCGAACGGGTGCTTCTTGCTGATCTTTTTACCTTGAAAAACACCCGGATCAAGCACATAGCTGAACTTGATCGCCTCTTCGCCGGATCCGTACAGGACGGCATGTTGAACTTCGGCCGGCAGCGACTCGAAAGCGGCGTCTATGTCAAATTTGTAATGTTTAGCCAGGCTTTCCAGTAGCACAAAAAAGTAGGCATTGCGCCGGTCCCAACCCTTGATCGCACCGCTGGCCAGGCTTAAGGACGGGAAGGCCACCACCCGTGCTGGGTCGAAGAATTCCTGATGACCCAGGCCGTCGCAGCTGGGGCAGGCGCCCATCGGGGAGTTGAAAGAAAAGAGCCGGGGCTCCAGTTCGCTGATCGAGTAGCTGCAGGTCGGACAAGAAAACTTGGCGTTAAACAGGTGCTCCTTTGCTGCCGCCTTCGCATCTTCTTCGCTCGCTATTTCCTGCACGATGGCACGCCCGTTGGCCAAGCGCAGGGAAGCCTCGAAACTCTCGGCCAGGCGCTGCTTGAGGTCGGGCCGCACTTTGATGCGGTCAATCACCACATCAATATCGTGCTTTTCGGTTTTTTTGAGTTGGGGCAGATCGTCAATGCCGTAGGTTTTTCCATCAATCCGAAAGCGCACATAGCCCTGGGCCTGCATATCGGCAAACACGTCCAGAAACTCGCCCTTTTTTTCACGCGCCAGTGGCGCCAGAATCATCAAGCGACTGTCTTCGGGCAGCGCCAGCACGGAGTCCACCATCTGGCTGACCGTTTGCGCCTGCAACGGCAAGTCGTGTTCCGGGCAATAAGGGGTGCCCGCGCGGGCGAACAACAGGCGCAGGTAATCGTGGATTTCGGTGACCGTGCCAACCGTGGAGCGTGGGTTGTGGCTGGTCGATTTCTGCTCAATCGAGATGGCTGGGCTCAGGCCCTCAATGACATCGACATCGGGCTTGTCCATCAGCTGCAGGAACTGGCGAGCGTAAGTCGACAGGCTCTCCACGTAGCGGCGCTGGCCTTCAGCGTAGAGCGTATCAAAGGCCAGGCTTGACTTGCCCGAACCGCTCAAACCCGTGATCACGACCAGCTGGTTGCGCGGAATGTCGAGGTCAATGTTTTTGAGGTTGTGCGTGCGCGCACCGCGAATGCTGATGCTTTGCTGCTGCAAGGCGGTTGCAAGATAGGTGCTGTTGGATTCGGAATTCAAGGTGAGTCTGCTTAACAAAACCCACCATGATAGTGAAAGTTTGCCAACCGTGGGGACGGCCGGCGAATCAAGGACAATTGGCGCTCCCATAGCGAACCGATTAATGACGCCTACTTCTCCTGTCAATCCGTCCATCGTCATGACGCCTCTGGAGCTGCGCGCCAGCTTGTCGCTGGCCAGTATTTTTGCCCTGCGCATGCTGGGTCTGTTTCTGGTGCTACCGGTGTTTGCGCTCGAAGCGGCCAAGTACCCAGGGGGCGATGACCCGGCCCTGATCGGCTTGGCCATGGGCATTTACGGGCTGACCCAGGGCTTGTTGCAAATCCCGTTTGGCATGGCCTCGGATCGCCTGGGTCGCAAGCGCGTGATCGTGTTTGGCCTGCTGGTTTTCGCCGCCGGCAGTTTTGTCGCCGCCTTTGCCTCCAGTCTGACCTGGTTGATTGCCGGGCGTGCCTTGCAAGGGGCGGGGGCGGTTTCAGCGGCCGTGACGGCCTTGTTGGCCGATCAGACCCGCGACGAAGTCAGGACCAAGGCCATGGCCCTGGTCGGAGCCAGCATCGCGTTGATGTTTGCCCTGTCCCTGGTGCTCGCGCCCGTGCTGGCCGGCATGATTGGGTTGGCTGGGCTGCTCGGTGTGACTGGCTGCTTGGCGCTGGCAGGGACGGCGGTGGTGATCTGGCTGGTGCCGGCAGAGCCTGTTGAGCACAAAAACCAGCCACGCGGACGCTTGTCTGAAGTGTTGCGGCATCCGGGATTGCTGCGTTTGGACTTCGGCGTTTTTGTCTTGCACGCAGTGCAACTGGCGATGTGGGTGGCCATCCCTGCGATGCTGGTCCAGGCCGGTTTGTCCGCAGACCAGCATTGGTGGGTTTATCTGCCTGCGGTGCTGGCCTCGTTTGTCGTCATGGGGCTGACGCTGTTTAGGCTGGAAAAACTTGGCTACCTGCGTGCGGTGTTCTTGAGCGCGATCGGCGTGGTCGGACTGGTGCAGATCGGCCTGTGGGCCGTGGTCGGCAGTCCCGATATCAATGCGCTGGCCGGACTTTTGTTTTTGTTTTTTTGTGGCTTCAACCTGCTCGAAGCCAGCTTGCCCAGCCTGGCTTCTCGCCTGGCGCCGTCCCATGCCCGTGGCGCGGCGCTTGGGGTTTACAACACGCTGCAGTCGCTTGGATTTTTTGTCGGCGGCTTGATGGGCGGCTATTTGGTCAAGAACGCTGGCCCTCAGGCCCTGTTTGCGGCTTGTGGAGCGGGTATGCTGTTGTGGTTATTGGTCGCTTGGCCCATGCACTCGCCGGTGGCGCGTGTGGCTACGCCAAAGGCTTGATAATCGGGTCATCAATAAACTTGCGGGATCGGTCTTTGGTTGCGTCCCCAACTGATTAGGAGTTTTCCATGGCATCGGTGAATAAAGTCATTTTGGTCGGCAACTGTGGCCGTGATCCCGAGATCCGTTACCTGCCCTCGGGCCAGGCCGTTGCCAACGTCAGCATTGCGACCTCGAGCCGGCGCAAGGACAAAAATACCGGCGAGAGCATTGAAGACACCCAGTGGCACCGCGTGACTTTTTATGACCGGCTGGCTGAAATCGCCGGCGAATATGTCAAAAAAGGCCAGCCCATTTATGTCGAAGGCCGGTTGAAATATGGCAAATATACCGACCAGGCGGGCGTCGAGAAGAATACCGTCGACATCATTGCCACCGAAATGCAGCTCTTGGGCAAGCGCGAAGGCATGGGCAGCCCCCCAGAGAGCGGCGAAGGCGGCGGTTCTTCTGCGCGTCCGGCAGCGCGTCCTGCTCACGCAACCGGGGCTGCCCCGCGTCAGGCCGCAGCCAAGCCCTCGAGCGGCTTTGACGACATGGACGACGATATTCCGTTCTGAGGCGCAGTCAATCTGACTCAGGATAAAAACCGAGGCCCGCTTTGGTTTGACCTCACTCTAGTTCAGGCGGACGGTGCAGAGTGGCTGCTGTTCTGCGTGCTTCAAGCCATTCGAACAAGCCCATGCCCAGCAGCATACTGGCTACGAACGCCAGCGCTTTGAGCTCGCCCATGCCCAGCGCTACCACGGCTGGGCCCGGACAAAAACCGGCGATGCCCCAGCCGATGCCAAATACGGTGCTGCCGATGACCAACCGAGGGTTGATGGGATTGGATGTAGGCAGCTTCATCGCGGCGCCGAGGATGGAGACGGTGCGACGTTTGGCTACGGAAAAAGTGAGGAGGCCAACCGCGATGGCGCCGGCCATCACCAAAGCAAGGGATGGATCCCAGGCGCCTGCGAGGTCCAAAAAACCCAGTACTTTGGCGGGGTTGGCCATGCCTGAAACAAGGAGGCCAAGCCCAAAAATTAGACCGGCGAGCAGGGAGCTGAGGAGTTGCATGATGCGCCTTACGGTGGGGGGCGAAGCCGAAGTTTGATTTGGTTAACGCTTACAGGTTCAGCAGGTGCCGCAGCACCAGCACAGTGACAAAACCAGCTCCCATGAAGCACAGGGTAGCCACCAAGGAGCGCGGCGAGAGTCTGGACAAGCCGCAAACGCCATGACCGCTGGTGCAGCCGCCAGCGTAGCGGGTGCCAATACCGACCAGCAAGCCAGCGGCCAGCACAGCGCCGAAGCTGGCATCGATTTGGGCAGCGGGTGGAGCCGAGTACAGGCCATAGACCAGAGGCGCGCTGATCAGGCCAAAAAGGAAGGCAATGCGCCACGCCAGATCGCCCCGGCTGGGTTTAAGCAGTCCAGCGACGATGCCGCTGATTCCCGCAATCCTGCCATTGAGCAGGACAAACAGGGCGGTGGCGATTGCTATGAGCACCCCTCCCGCAAGGGCCGACCAAGGGGTAAAAGCGTTCCAATTGATGTTCATGGTGACTCCTTGATGACGCCCCCACCCAGACAGACTTCACCGTCGTACAAAACGGCAGACTGACCGGGGGTGACGGCCCATTGGGCTTGGGGAAAAAATAGACTGAAGCTGTGTGGCGCGACAGCGCCGAGCTGGCAGGGGGCATCGGCCTGTCGGTAACGAGTTTTGGCAGCCAATTCACCCGCTGTGGGTACAACGCCCGCGACCCAGCTGACATCCTGGGCATGAAGTTCGTGGGACTGCAGCCAAGGGTGCTCATGTCCTTGCACCACCCATAGCGCGTTGTTCTCTGTGTCTTTGCGGGCAACGAACCAGGGCAGGTGAATGCCGGCATCGCTTCGCTCTGCTGGCATTAAATTGGGGTCAGAATCTAATTTCAATTGAGACTTTCCCCGCCGTTTGCGCGGCTGTCCTGAATTGGAATCTGACCCCAATTTAATGCCGCCAATACCGAGTCCCTGACGCTGACCCAGGGTGTAGAAGCTTAAGCCCACGTGCTGGCCCAGCACTCGGCCATTTCCGTCCTTGATGGCCCCGGGTTCCTTGGCGATATAGCGGTTCAGAAACTCACGAAAAGGCCGCTCGCCGATAAAGCAGATGCCGGTTGAATCTTTCTTTTTGGCGTTGGGCAGGCCAATTTCGGTGGCGATGCGACGAACCTCGGTTTTTTGTAATTCACCGACAGGAAAAAGCGTTTTGGAAAGTTGGGCCTGATTCAGACGGTGCAGAAAGTAGCTCTGGTCTTTAAACGGATCCAGCCCTTTGAGCAGCTGGTAGTGGCCTGCGTTTGCTGGGCACCAGCGTACTCTAGAGTAATGCCCCGTCGCAATTTTTTCTGCCCCCAGCCGAATGGCATGATCGAGAAATGCCTTGAACTTGATTTCGGCGTTGCAAAGAATGTCGGGGTTGGGCGTGCGGCCGGCCTGGTATTCACGTAGAAATTCGGCAAACACACGGTCCTTGTATTCGGCGGAGAAGTTGACGTGCTCGATCTCGATTCCCAGCACATCGGCGACGGCGGCAGCATCGACAAAATCGAGGTTGGATGAGCAATACTCGCTGTCGTCGTCATCTTCCCAGTTCTTCATGAAAATGCCGACCACCTGGTAGCCCTGTTGTTTGAGCAGGTAGGCGGCCACTGCGGAGTCAACGCCCCCGCTCAAACCCACCACCACCCGTTGCTGGCCTGTCGTTTTTCCCATAAAGGTGATTATCTCTTTGTCGCTATGATGTGCCGTTGCCCTGATGTGCCGGTGGAGTGGCGTGGCCACTGGAATCAGGCCCGAGGCTGCCATCTTCGGCTACAAAAATCAAGAGTTAAGAAATGTCAATTCAATTGCGTTCATCTCTCATTTCACTGAGTGTCCCACTGCTAGCGGTGACTGCAGCCCAAGCCCAGTCGCCCAATCCGCGCGATGTGGTGGCAGAAAAAATGCCGAACTCGATTGTAGAAGCCTTCAATGTACTCAAATAAGCTGCGTCGCAGACGTTTTCCCCTAAACATCGGACTTTCCCCAGTGGTTTTTTGGACTGATCCAGAGTAGCCTGTTGTGTCCCCAATCAATTAGGAGATGACAAGATGAACAATGAAATCAAGAAAGACAGTTCAGCAGAAGTGGCTGCGTCACGCCGGTCGCTGCTCAAAGCCGGTGCCGCCATGGCCGGGGGCGCTGCCCTTGGCATTCCGGCGCTGGTGAGCGCGCAGGCCGAAAAAATCAAGATCGGCCACCTCACGCCGCTCACCGGTTTTCTGGGCGCTTTGGGGGCTTATGCCGTGCTGGGCATCAAGATGGCGGCCGAGGAGATCAACGCCGCTGGCGGCGTGATGGGTCGCCAGCTGGATCTCATCAGCGAAGACTCGGTCAACCCGCAGGTGGCTTCCACCAAAGCGCAGCGCATGATCGAAGGCGACAAGGTGGTGGTGCTGATGGGTGAAATCAACTCCGCTTCGGCACTGACGATCGCGCAGGTCGCTGCCCGCAACAAGACCCTGTTCATGAGCATCGGCGCGCGTTCCGACGCGCTGCGGGGCAAAGATTGCAACCGATACACCTTTCACGTGGATATCCCGGTGACGGTGATGGTCAACGCCGCTGGCGAGGCGCTGGTGCGCGAGGGCCATGTCAAGGGCAAGAAAATCTTCGCCCTGACGGCCGACTACCTGTTCGGCCATGATCTGTCGCGCCAGGCCAAGCGCTTCTTCACCGCCAATGGCGGCACCGTGATCGGTGACGAACTGGTGGCCACGGACGTTGCCGATTTCAGCCCCTACCTGCTCAAGATTCGCCAGGCCCGGCCCGATCTGGTGGCCACCAACCTGGCCGGCAACCAGGTGACCAATTTCGTCAAGCAATATGCCGAATTTGGCCTGCCCTTCCCGGTGGCCGGCTTTAACCTGAACACCGCCGACGCCTGGGCCGCCGGCGAGGGCAACCTGGGTGGCATCTGGCCCACCGTTTGGCACCACGAACTCAAGACACCGGGCTCACTGGCCTTTGTTGCTAACTTCACCAAGAAATACGGCAAGATTCCTGAGAACCACGCCTGGATTGAATACGTGTCGCTCAAGATGATGGCGCAGGCCATGAATGCGACCAAGTCCACTGACACCGACAAGTTGATCGCCTACTTCGAAACGCAGGCAGAGTTCGACATTCTGAAGGCGCGCAAGGCTTACTTCCGAAGCTGGGACCATCAGCTGATGCAGGAGGCCTACCCCTTTACTGTCAAGCCCAAGGGCCAGGCCAAGAACCCGCAGGATTTCTTGTTGTTCGGTGAGGCCGTGCCAACAGCGAACCAAGGGCTGGAGCTGCTTGCCCCAAGCAAGGCCGATAGCGTCTGCAAGATGTGAGTTGCAGCCGGTGCCAGCGGGCGTGTCGGCGTGCACCGGCTGAGTTGCGTGAACCTGCTTTTCTTTTCCTTTCTGAATCGCCATGGAACTTGTGTTTTTGCTCGAGCAGGTCGTCAATGGCTTGGTGCTCGGCGGTTATTACCTGCTGCTGGCGCTCGGCCTCTCTTTGATTTTCAGTGTCGGTGGCATTGTCAATCTGGCGCACGGTGCCTTCTATGCCATCGGTGCCTATGTCTCGCTGGAAGTTATCCGGCGTTTCGGTTTTGGCGCCAGCATCTTCATCACGCCACTGGCGGTGGGGCTGCTTGGCATTCTGTTTGAGCGCTACCTGCTGCGCCGTTTTTATACTGCTGATCCGATCCTAAGCCTGCTGGTGACCTTCGGGCTGGCCATGGTGGCTGAGCAGTTCCTGCGCATGGTCTGGGGTGCCGCGCCGCTGCCTTCGAACATGCCGCCGGAATTCAAGGGCCAGCTTCTGCTGGGCGAGTTCATGTTCTCGCGTTACCGCCTCTTCATCCTGGGCGTGGTGACGGTCGTCATGGTCGGCATCTGGCTGCTGTTGCACAAGACGGCGTTCGGCCGCGTGGTGCGCGCCGGTGTGCAAAAGCCCGACATGGTCGCTGTGCTGGGCATCAAGCTACAGCCTTACATGACGACCATCGTCGTGCTGGGCGTGGCGACTGCGGCGCTGGGCGGCGTGCTGTTCGGCCCCATTGCCATGGTGCACCCGGCCATGGGCACCGAGATCATGACCGTGGCCTTTGTGGTGGTGGTGATTGGCGGTTTGGGTAGCTTCTGGGGCGTGGTGCTGGCGGCTTTGCTGGTGGGCGTGGTGCGTGGCATCACCATCCATTTCCAGCCGGCAGCGGGCGAGGCCTCCATGTATGTGCTGATGTTCTTGGTGCTGATGTTCCGCCCGCGCGGTCTGCTGGGTGAGCGCATCGAGCGCTTCGAGTGAAAACGACAACACAATGAATGGCTTTCTGAATTCCAACTACCGCCCGCTCTGGATCGTCGGGCTGGCCCTGGTGCTGCTGCCACCGGCACTGCAGGGTATAGGCCTGACGCTGGACTCGGCCACCGTGGTGGTGGCGCTGGCGATGGCGGCCATGGGCCTGAATCTGTTGGTGGGCAGCACCGGCTTGGTGTCCTTCGGACACAGCGCCTGGTTCGGCATTGGCGGCTATGCGGCCGCGCTGGCCCAGCTGCACTGGTTCAAGAACCAGATGTGGCTGCCCCTGCTGTTTTCTCTGGTCGTCACGGTCGGCCTGTCGCTGGCCGTGGGCTATCTGATCCTGCGCCGTCGCGGTGTCTACTTCTCACTGCTGACGCTGGCGCTGTGCGCGTTGACCTTCGCCATCGCTTTCCGCTGGACGGCGCTCACGGGCGGCGAGGGCGGACTGGGCGGCATCGAGCGTGGCATGCTGGGGCCGCTGGATCTGAATGGCCACCTGACTTATTACGTGCTGGTTGCCGTCATCGCCTTTACTGTGGCCTACGCCCTGCTGCGCGTGGTGCGATCACCCTTTGGCCATGTGCTGGTGGCGATTCGCGAGAACGAGCAACGCGCCATCTTTCAGGGCTACGACATCAATAAATACAAGTTGCTGGCCTTCGTGATTTCGGCCAGCGTCACCGGGCTGGCGGGGGCGCTCGTGGTGTTCCTGCACCGTCTGGCGGCGGCTGAATCGACCACCGTGGCTTTTTCTGGCGAGTTGTTGGCCATGGTGGTGATCGGTGGCATGCGCAGCTTTCTGGGGCCTGCGCTAGGCGCGCTGTTTTTCTTGCTGTTTCGCGAGCTGTTTTCCATCTATACGAACAATTGGCTACTCTATTTCGGTCTGATCTTCGTCGGGTTCATCATCTTCTCGCCCACCGGCTTGACCGGCATCTGGGACCAAATTCGTCGGCGCTGGCGACCAGCGCCAGAGATCGATGCCGCCATGAGTCGGCGCAAAATTTACCAAGGCCTGGCACTGCCCGCTTTTTTGCGCCCGCCACCAAGTCAGGGCGCGGTGCTGCAAGCGCAGGGTCTGAGCAAGAATTTTGGTGGCATTGTGGCCGTGCATCAGGCACAGCTGGTGCTCAACTCGGGGCAGATCCACGCCTTGATTGGCCCCAATGGGGCGGGCAAGACCACCACCTTCAACCTGATCTCGGGCATGTTCATGGCCGACAGCGGTAGCGTGCGCCTGAACGGCCAGGAGATACAGCATCTTTCGCCAGACCGGATTTGCCAGCAAGGACTGGCGCGTTCATTTCAGATCACCAACCTGTTCAAGGGGCTGTCGATTTACGAGAATATGCGACTCTCGCTGCAGGCACGGCATCCGGCACGCTTTAATTTCTGGCGTGACATCGACAGCTACCCCGAAATCCATAGCGAGACCGCCGAGCTGATGCGGTTTCTCGGGCTTGAGGGCATCGAGGAGACCGAGGGCGCAGAGTTGTCCTACGGCGGTCAGCGGCTGGTCGATCTGGGCATTGCCCTGGGCTCCAAGCCAAATGTGCTGTTGCTGGACGAACCCCTGGCCGGACTGGCTGCGGCTGAGCGCGAGCGGGTATCCAACTTGGTGCTTACCATTGCCAGCAATATCCCGGTGCTACTCGTTGAGCACGACATTGACCGGGTGCTGAGCCTGTCGCACCAGGTCACGGTGATGAACCAAGGCGAAGTGCTGATGAGCGGAACGCCGGAGCAGGTCCGCGTCAGCCGGCAGGTGCAAGAAATCTACACTGGCAGCGGGACGCCGAGTGTCATGGGCCGGGTGCAAGGCGTTGCCCAGGAGCGGCCGTGCTTGCTGAAGTTCGAGAAGGTCAATGCCTTCTATGGCAAAAGTCACATCCTGAACGATGCAACGCTGGATGTGCGAGAGGGCGAAATTGTCGCCCTGCTGGGTCGCAACGGTGCCGGCAAGACCACCCTGCTCAAGGCCCTAGTGGGGCTGCTCAAACCAGCTTCGGGCCAGATTGAGTACCAAGGCCGCTCCATCGCTGGTTTGCCGGCGCCCGACATTGCGCGGCTGGGCATTGGCTATGTGCCGCAGGGACGGGGCTTGTTCGCAGGCATGAGTGTGGCGGAAAACCTGGCCCTGGGTCGTCTCGCGCGCTCAACCGATGGCACGAACGGTGTGGTCTGGGATGAAGAGAAAATCCTGCACTACTTCCCGCGATTGAAGGAACGCATGCACGTGGCGGCAGATTACCTGTCGGGTGGTGAGCAGCAGATGGTGGCGGTGGCGCGCGCCTTGTCGGGCAATGTGCGACTGTTGCTGCTCGATGAGCCGTTTGAAGGGCTGGCCCCGACCGTGGTGCAAGAATTGTTCACGGTATTTGACCAGTTACGCCAGCACGTGTCGATTTTGATTGTTGAGCACAATCTGGACTTGGTGCTGGCGTTAGCGGATCGGGTGTTTGCCCTGGAGCACGGCGCGGTTTTCCACGAAGGCCCAGCCCAACCCTTGTTGACCGATTTAGACTACCGCAAAAAGATCCTCTGGCTCTGAGGCGCTTACTTTTTAACTTCCCGTATTTCATTACAGATTGGCGTGCGACCAGCAAGCGGCGATTACCCAGGGTGATGTACAGGAGTTTGGTTATCAGGACCCGGAATTCGCTGCAAATCCCAAGGCAGTATTCTTGACCGCACTGCAACAGGCCAAGGCAGACCATCAATCGCATGATGAGTACAACGGAGTTCTTCTACCTTTGGTGTGCGCTAGGGAAAAGCACTCATTTGAAGAGGCTTGGACAAGCTTTGAGGACGTAGCTGGACAGTTAATTAAGACCCTTTGAATACTTTTTAATTTTTTGACAGGAACTCACATGAACGAAACAAACAAACTGAAGGGCAAGGCGTTGGTCGAAAAAATGGCTAACATTGCCTGGAAGGAATACCCGGGCCACTTTGGCGGTGCGTTGTCCAAGGCGCTGGCTGCGCCCGAGAACACCGGTAGCAGCCGTCTTGATTTCCGCATTTCGCGCTACGCCCCGGCCGCCTATGTGGGTGAACATGTGCATCAGGTGCAGGAACAGGTCTATTACGTGCTTGAAGGCGAAGGGGTGTTGACCCTGGACGAAGAAAAACACCTGATGCGGCCGCATGACTATGTCCATGTTCCGCCCGGAATCCGACACAGCTTTACCAATACCGGCACTTCGGGGCTGGTGTTCTTGGTGGTGACAACGCCAGCCTCGGATGAAGAGGAGTTGAAATGAACTTGCGGGACAGACCTTCAGCCCTGTCCTCAACTGATTAGAAAGAATTCATGGCAAAAATGAAAGGTGGCGAACTGATCGCCCAGTACCTGGTGCAAGAAAAAATGCCGTATATCTTCGGCATTTGTGGCCACGGTAATGTCGGTATTCTGGATGCGCTGTACGACGTGCGCGACAAGATTCAACTGGTCTCGCCACGCCACGAGCAGTGCGCCGGCCACATGGCCGATGCCTACTTTCGCGTCAAGCACAAACCCGTCGCCACCCTCACCTCAACCGGACCGGGCTCGGCCAATATGGTGATGTCGCTGGCCACGGCACTGTCGGACTCGTCGGCGTTCATGGCCATCACCTCCAATGTGCCAACTTCGCAGCACAACCGCGCGCCGTTCCAGGAGTTGTACAAACACAACCAGGCCGACTTTGCCCAAGTCATACGCCCGGTGGTCAAGCGCGCTTTTCAACCGACCCGCGTCGATATGCTGCCCTTGGCCCTGCGACAGGCCATGGACACCATGGTGACTGGTCGCCCCGGGCCGGTGAATCTGGACATCCCCTACAACGTCTATCAGGAAGAGGCCGAGGTCGAATTGCCGGCTGCCTCGAATATTCAGCGCTCGCACCGTCCTGGTGCTAACGAGCTCGATGTGGCCACGACACTGGACCTGCTGGCCGCCGCCCACAAACCGGTGTTTTTCATTGGCCATGGGGCGACCCTGTCCGAAGCCGGCGCCGAGATCACGGAGCTGGCCAACCTGCTGGGCATTGCGGTCATCACCTCGCCCAACGGCATGGGCTGCGTTGATGGCGATAACCCCTTGGCGCTGGGTTTTATTGGCCGCAACGGGGCTTATCCAGCCAATGAGGCAGGACGGCGCGCTGATCTGGTGATCACGCTGGGAACGCGCTTTGATGATCGCAGTTCATCGACCTGGATTGATGGTTATTCGTGGAATTTTCCCAAGACCCAGTTGGTGCATGTGGACATCGACCCGCAGGAGTTGGGCCGCAACTATGTGCCAACGCTGGGCATCATTGCCGACATCAAGGTGTTCGTGCGTCAGTTGCTGCAAGCCCTGCCGGAGCGTCCGTTCATCAACGCCAAGCGCTACGCGCCCTGGCTGGCCGAGGTGCTGGGCTGGCAAGCGCAGTGGGAAGCTTTTGTGCGCCCGCACTTCACTGATTCGACCAGTCCGCTGCGACCCGAGTTTGTCGTTGGTACGCTGCAAAAAGTGTTGCCCGACGATGTCATCCTGGCGCTCGATTCGGGTGTGCACCACAACTGGTTCATGCAGTTCTGGAAGGCCAGGCGTCCGCAAAGCATGCTCAATAGCTGGGGTTACTCCAGCATGGGCTTTGGTGTTTGCGGCATCATGGGTGCGCAGTTGGCGGCACCCGACAGGCCTTGCGTTGCGGTGGTCGGTGACGGTGGCTTCACCATGGCGCCCTATGTGTTGTGTACGGCGGTGGAGTACAACCTGCCGGTGGTCTGGATCATCTGGAATAACTTTGCCTGGGGTGCGATTCGCGACATCCAGTACGGCATGTTCAATGGCCGCGAGATTGGCACAGCGTTTTACAAAGGCCAGACCGGCGAGCGTTACAACCCCGACTTCGCTGCCTGGGCCCGCGCTGCCGGTGCCGATGGCGTGACCGTGACTCGACCGCAAGAGCTTGGTGCTGCGGTGCAACAAGCTTTGAGAAACAAGCGGCCTTGCGTGATTGATGTTCACGTCGATGCCGAAGTACGCCCGCCCTCGACCGGCACCTGGCAGTTGCCACCGACACCGTACAAGGAGCCGATCTACGGCAAGCCCTGGATTTCCTAATCAGTTGGGGACATAGCTGGTTTGCTGCGCGTAGCGGCGGTCTGTCCCGCAAGGTATTAATTTTTTCAAGGATTCTTTATGACTGACAAAATTGCGCTGGTATTTGGTGGCACCCGCGGCATCGGTGCAGCCAGCGTTCAAGCTTTGGCTCAAAGCGGCTACGACGTGGCCTACACCTACGTCAGCAGCGTGCCAAGCACCCCCGAGAAGATTGGCAATTCCCGCATCAAAGCTTATGCGGTCGATATCTGCGAGCCTGCGCAAGTGGCCCAGGTTTTTGCCGATGTGGCGCGTGATTTCGGTAGCGCCCCGCATTGCGTAGTGGCCAACGCCGGCATCAATGTGCCGCCGGGACCTATGGCCCAGTTCGACCCGGCCAATTTCCGCAAGCTGGTGGAAGTCAACATCGTCGGCGCCTTTAACATCCTGAGCGCAGCGGCCAAGCATGTGCTCGACGGCGGCAATATCATTGCCCTGACCACCTCCATGGTGCGCCATGCCGTTCCCGGTGGTGGCCCCTACACCGCCAGCAAGGCGGCGGTCGAGGGCATGATTCGCTCCATGGCCAAAGAATTGGCACCGCGTCAGATCCGCGTTAACGGCGTCGCACCGGGACCGGTCGATACCGATCTGTTCCGTGCCGGTAAGAACGACGAAGCCAAGGCGCGCGCTGCGGCCATGAGCCCGTTCAACCGGATTGGAACAAGCGCCGAAATCGCCGAGGTGGTGAGCTTTCTGGCTTCCGATAAAGCGAGCTGGATCCAGGGCCAAGTTATTCAGCCCAATGGCGGGATGGTTTAACAAGTAGGACCGACCCAGCGGCGACTGATCTCATGCGAATTGCCGTTTTCACCAAGAACTTCACGAATCCGGCTTACGGTGCGGCGCGTCTTGGCGCCGAGCGCGCCGCCGCGCAGTTCGGGGCCGAGGTGATGCACCTCGTTCCGAAAAAGGGCGACGACCCCGAAGAACAAAGCGCGTTGATCGATCAGGCTTTGGCGCTGATCCCCCGGCCCGATGCTTTCGTGTTGTCGCCGGTGCACGTCAGCAAGGTGGACCCGGCGATCCAACGCATTGCCGCAGCTGCAATACCCATGGTTGGCTTAATCAATCCGATTCAGGCCGCACCCAGCGTGGCCTACGTCGGCTCGGACGACTACCAACTGGGCCTGGGCCTTGCGCACTACCTGTTCCGCTACCTGCAAGGGCGTGGACAGGTGCTGATCTTCACGGGCCCCGAGGAGTCATTCACCAGTCGGGAGCGTCTGCGCGGATTTCGTGAAGCGGCGCGCCAACATCCCAACATCGCAATAGCCGGCGTGCTCGCCGGTGACTATGCGGGTGAAACCGCACGGGAGCGAGCGGCTCAGTGGCTGCGCACCAAACCGCAACTCGATGCCTGCTTGGTGGCCAACGACATCATGGCCATCGGCGTGCTCGACGCTCTGGATTCGGCTGGACGCACGGCCGCGGTGGTTGGCGTCAACGCGATTCCGCAAGCCATCGAGGCCATCGCCAACGACCGCATGTTGGCCACGGCGGACTTCAACGCCATGCAGATGGCGTATCTGGCCACCGAATGCGCGGCGCGGTCTTTGCGCGGCGAAATAGTGCCGGCCACGATCGAGCTGCCGGTTCAGATCGTGGACCGCAGCAATTGCCAATATTGGAACCGGCCTTACGCGCAGCGTTCCGTGATCACACTCGAACAACTGAGGCAACAAGCATGAAAAACACCCTCCTTCGGATACTGTTCTTGAGCCTAGGAGTCTGCTCCCCCACTGCAGTATTGGCGCAGGATTATCCCAATAAACCGATCAAGTTGATCGTGCCTTATGCGCCCGGCGGACCGGCCGATATGCTGGCTCGCATGGTCGCCGAAAAGCTCGGTCCGCGCTTAGGCCAAGCGGTGGTGATCGAGAACAAACCCGGTGCGGGTGGTCACAGCGGCGCAGAACTGGTGGCCAAGGGGCCGGTAGATGGCTACACGCTGGTGCTAGCCACCATCGCGCACAACGGCGCCGCCAAGCTCTACAAGAACCTGCGCTACGACCCGACGCAGGAACTTCAGCCAGTGATCCTGATCGCTGAGAGTCCCAGCGTGCTGCTGGTCAAGCAGGCCTTGCCGGTCCAGTCGGTCAGCGAACTGCTGGTGCTGGCGCGCAGCCAGCCCGGCAAACTGAGTTATGGCTCGGCCGGCAACGGCTCAGCCATGCACATGGCGGCCGAGTTGTTTCGCTACATGACCAAGACCGATTACATGCACGTGCCCTACCGCGGTGGCGCGCCGGCCATGGTCGATCTGCTGGGTGGGCAAGTCGACCTGCTGTTCGAGAGCTTGGGCACGGCGCACCAGCACATCAAGACCGGCAAGGTGCGTGCGCTGGCAGTGACCGGTACCGCGCGCAACACAAGTCTGCCCGATGTGCCAACCGTGGCTGAGGCCGGTGTGCCGGGTTACTCATCCGTGCCCTGGTACACCATTTCAGTGGCAAGGGGTGTGCCGGCGGCCATCGTCAACAAGCTCAATGCCGAGATCAATGCCGTGTTGAAAACCCCCGAACTGATCCAGCGCTGGGAACCCCTGGGCGTGCTGGCGCTGGGTGGCAGTGTGGCCGATGCGCTCAAACGCAACCAGACCGAGACTGACAAGTGGAGCGCCGTGATCGATGCGGCCAATATCAAGCTTGAGTGAAAAGGCGGGGCAGCATGCAAGGGCAGGAAATGGTATTTGACGTGGTGGTGGTCGGCGGCGGCGGTGCGGGGCTGGCGGCCGCGATCGAGGCGCGTGCCAGCGGGCGCAGCGTGCTGTTGCTGGAGAAAAATCAGAAGCTCGGCGGCTCCACTGCCTGGTCGATTGGATCGGTCACAG
>CAXNKH010000003.1:0-18448 GCA_964202765.1 Burkholderiales bacterium
CCTCCCGGCCCTTTTGTATGCTGATTAAGTAGTACGCGTGTGATGGAATTGCCTCCAGGACCAAGATGGCAGCGTATTTGCTCTTCTGCGAATGGGCCATCATTGCATATAAGTATCTCAACTTCTTCAAGGGATGATCCGTTCACCAATACCGAATTCACTGCTCTATCTATTAGCTCAAGCTCTTTATAAAAAGGAATAATAACACTAAGTTTCATTTGTATTATTTATTTTTGAATCTGGATATGCCCCATGCCATTAAAAACACCCGAAAGGTCAGCAAAAGTGAAGTTACACCAAGAGCCGCTTCGTAGCCAAAGCCGCCCAGATGAATTAAGTAGAACCCAACAAATGCGCTAACAATAAAGCCGCCCTCTAAAATAGTAAGGCTCGAAATACTATGGTTCCAGTAAATAATTTCCCGCATGACCATAGTAATCGCCAAAGCAATCTGGCTAACTAGCGAAATAGGGATTAGTCCAATATGTTTAATTTCCAACCCATGATATAGGCGCAACATGCCCCAGCTGACCGCACAACCAGCCAGCGCCGAAATGCCCAGTGTCAGGCAAAACCCTCGATTCAAGAATACGCCTCTTAAAGAGAGTTGACCTTGAAGAATATCTCTACGCCTTATGCTGACGAAGAAATAATCGACAGCATTTTGAATAATCGCCATTGACGATACCAATATAGTGTATGCCGCCATGTCAGACTGCTGGAACGACATGACCACCACCCGGTCTAAGTATAAGATGGCAGTCGTGATCATCGACAACAGCCAAAAGAGGCGCTGTTGAAGACAGGTCTGGAAGGCCTTCCCCCAGTCCTTGAGGCTAGCAGGCAAGTGCCTCTTGAACACCTTCGATCCATAGGCAACAAGGTTGCCGACCAGCAAGCAGACCACCGACAGGTGGGCCGCATAGCTATCCACCAGTGCGACTGATGCCGTGACGCCAAACAATTGTATCACCGCCTTGCCCATGATGCGCCAACCCCACTCCTGGCGGCGTCTGCCGAAGATGAGGAAACGCTGCGACTCATCAGCCAGGCGTTCGGACGCGAAGTAACCCGCCACCAGCAGGGCGAGGAGCGTGTCGTTGAAGCGATAAGTTATAAATCCGATCAGCAACGGGATCACCATTGCTATCTGCAGCGCTGTCGCAGCGCAGTAGCTGCGGTACCTGTCCCTAACGCCTCGGACTGGTCGATGGCCGAAGAACGACTGGTAGAAGTGCCGGTGCGTGTCGAAGGCCGACACGGCCATGGCCAGCATTGCGACCAAGAACACCACCGCCACAGTCGAAGCCAACTCGTTACCGCCCAAGTGATTGATGGCCAGTAGCATCAGCGGGCGTGAGGCTAGGGCAGCCACCCGGCCGCTGACGTAAGCCCACTCAGACCGCAGCTTAGAAATGGTCATAGTAGGCGCACAACGCATATCGGTGGCCTTCGAGACAGGGGCGGGCGCGATGGATCGCGGAGGTATCCACGAGGATTAAAGTGCCCGCCTCGCAGAGAAAGGGGACACTGCCACCGGACTTGCGGCACTTAGCATCGACCCACTGCTCATTCAGTTTCTGGTAGCGACGCTTTCCTGAGCCAAGGTCCGATGGGGCGATGTACTGACCAGACATGAGTGACCACATCTTGAAGGCGGTCCTGTGTGTGCCTGGTACCACCTCCAGCGGGCCGGTGCGCTCCTCAGTTCTGGAGAGGAAACAGAACAGCTTGTACTGGTGCCGCAGCGAGTCCAGGTGCCAGCGGCCCGTGATCAGGCGGTCCTCCTGCGGGATTGGGTGGTTGCTGTACGACAGCACGGTCTTGACCTTGGGCTGGGCGTTGAAGACCGCCCTCATCACCTGGTCGGAGATCTCACCGAACGCTCGAATGGCCGGGTCCTTGGTATGCGAACCCCAGATTCGCTTCTCAGTGCCTCCGTAGTTGATCTCCGCGTTCTCCTTCGGATATTGGTCGATGAAGGCCTTGATGTGCGTGCACCCTTCGGGCGTTGCACGGCTCTGCAGGACGGCAAAGCCCTGACGCTTGACGGCGGCGCGAAGGGCTGCGAAGTCTTCAGTGGCTTGGTTGATTGGCTGCATGGTGATTGGCTGCATGGTGATTGGCTGCATGGTGATTGGCTGCATAGGGCCTGCGTTCCGGTTTGGCGCTCAGACCCAAGTGGCACCAGGCCAAGAGGGTCAGCAGCATGGGGTCAAACACCAACAGAAAGTCCGCAGGTGAAGAGAAGAAGACGGCGGTGAAGTACAGGAGCAGTAGTTCGCCGAACAATGTGGGACGTCCTGCAAAGCGGAGGCGCAACCTTGACTGGACCTTGTCGTAGAACCAGAGGTATCCCGCCAGGGCAAAAGGGCCCAGCCAGACGGGGAAAGTGAGCACGAAGGTGGCGATCAGCCCCGGAGTGGTGCCTTCCCGGTCATTGAACGGGTAGAGGTTGATAAGGCCATAGTTGATCCGGGCCAGAGAGCCGTCCAGGGGACGCTCGATGCCCAACCATCCACCTGTGAGGCTGGAGAAGCGGAAGCCCGCGTTTGTCATTGGGGCCATCAAGTTCTGCAGGGGATCCGCCCCGCCCAACTCGACGTACTGATGCAAGGCCGCGACCAGGGAGTACCACTGCACTGAGATCCGGCCGACCAGGTAGTCCAGGAACACGCCCGTCTCGTCCTGCTCGACGATGTCCATCGTTTCCCCCAGACTCAAATCAGTCTTGATGGCCTCACCTACGAGGTAGGCGAGCACACCGAGGCCACCGACCAGCGGGGACAGTAGGAGGAGCTTGCGCCAGATGGGCTGGGACTGGGCCGCTTGCTGCGCCGTGTGGGGCTTGAGGAGCAGACGCCGGACCGTGTCTGGGGCCAGCGCGACCACGAGGGCTATCAGGACCGTAAGCATAGGCCCGATGCCGCTGGCCGTCAGGGCCAGTCCCATCGCCAACATCAGCAGGATAGTGCGTGTGGTGCGGGGTGTCAGCTTGTAGTGGAAGAATAAGAAGGCGAAGAGGATCAGTTCCAGCACATTGGGTGCCAGCACGAACAGCAGCGTCATCGGATCCAGTAATCTCGAGAGCCCTTCATTCGCATAACGCCAGCGCGACAGGCCAGCGGCCGCCCCAAGCGCGGCCACCACCAGCACGCCTCCCAGCACGCCCATTACCATCCGGCGGGGCACCCGCCAGGCCTGGAGGGGTGGTGCCACGCGCCGGCTGGGCGGCCAGTCCAGCTTAAAGGCGAACGCGGCAGCGATGGCGAACAACAGCCCGCCGTATAGCCATGCCCAGAGGCCATTGCTGGGATTCACGTAGATGTCGGACTCATAGGCCAGACAGACGTTGAGGAGCGCTGGCAAGGCGTAGACCCAGGCCAGGTAGATCAGCAAGGTGGGGTTGGCGCAGCACAGCCTCATGCGGCGTTCTCCGGTCGGCCGGTGATGCGAGCGACCCTCTCGTGAGGGGACAGGTCCTGACGCCGTGGCAGCCGTGAGATGGCCTCGGACAGCACCTCGAACAGGGTATGCTCGCACGTCGGGTACGAGAACGAGCTGAGCATGTCGCCACTGTAGAACTGGTCTTCGGGATTCACGCCAAACACCACATCGCAGCCCAGGGCCAGCGCGTCCCAGCTTGCGCTCGAGAAAATCGAGATGCACAGGTCGGACTCCAGCCAAGTCTGGAGAGAATCTTCCAGCACCTCGACCTCTTCGGCGGCTAGGGCCTCGCGAATGGTCGCCGAATCGCCACTCTTGATGTGGGCCGAGTGCAACGAGTACTGCAAGTGGGCTGCGATTCCCTGGCGCCGTGACTCCGCCAGCACATGCCGGAGGATGGCCTGCTCGGCAGCGAAACACCCAGTCTGCAGATAGTGCTTGCCTTCGACGGTGCCCGCCCCATTCAGAGTGACCACATGGACACCACCGCGCGCAGCGCCCCTTCGCACGCACTCGTCAGCTAGGGCAAAGAGGTCGCGCTGTCGGCTCACCGTGTTCATCTTGAGGTTGATGGAGTTGACCGTCACCCGGATATGGCCGTCCGCCGTGTTGACACACAGGCCTGGAACGGGGGGCACGAGGGTCAGACGGCCAGACAGCAGCGCTGGGGCGAATGCTATCATGTCCTGGTGATAGGTCTCCAGTTCCAGGGAGGGGATGCCATGCAACACCTCGGTCACGCCTTCTCCCTGGCCGGACACCGCAAGTATGTATCGCAGTAACTCGATCACGAAGGAGTTGCTGGTGATCATGAGCAATCGTGCGGGCGCCTGCCGTCCCAGCAACACCGCAAACGACGCAGCCAGGAGCGAGGTGATCCATGTGTTGCGTCGGCCCAGCGTCCGCAAGGGCTGATTGGACAGCATCCGTCCTGCAGCTGCCAAGAATTCCAAAGGCCAAGCCAGGGGGACAGCAAACAAGGACAGGTAGGACAGGTGCACGGTGTCCCGATGCGAGGGGCCTCGTTGGGCCAGCAGGTTGGGCGTGAAGCAGATGAGCCTCTGGCCCTGGGACTGCCAGTTGGCCATCCAACTTGGAGCGGTTTGGCCACCGAATTCACGGAGTTGGGCCGCCAGGTCATCCCAGTGCTCGATGAGCCCTGAGCGGCGGTCGTCAGCCGCCAGCCATATGCCGGCGGCGTTGTTGCGGGGCAGTACAGCGCGCAGGTAGCGCCTCTCTTGCCAGGCCAGTTGGAGGGTCTGCCGTAGGGTACGACGGGAGTCAGGACTGGAGCGCCAACCAACGCCCATCTGATAGTCCTGCGTGGTGCCCGTGTCAGGCCAGGAAGCGTCAGGCAAGCTGCTCTCCAACCGCGTGATGAAACCGGTGACCATCAGGTGGTTGTCAACGCGGGACTTTTCGAAAGCCCGCAGCCAATGGTCAAGGTAATGTCGGGGAAGTTTCATGGGCCCGTGCGACTCGGGCATCAAAGCGGATAGCCCTTGCCCACGGTGACGTAGGCATCTGGCTTGTCCATGTGCAAGGGTGAATGGGCTTCGAAACTCAGGAATCCCGAGTCGGACGACCGCGGCTTGTCACCCTGGGTGAAGTCGCTGCTAGGCTGGCGGCGCCATTCGCCGGGGGCGGTTTCCTGCCAGACCTTGGGATTGCGGTGCTGGTTGAAGATGAAGTTGAGCGCACGAGCGTCCACGCCCAGCCACTCGCAGAACTTGTCGATGTGGACCATGGGCTGGGCCTCGTGGTGGCGCACCAGGGTCAGCGCCTGGTCGCGAGTCAGTCGGCCATGGCGGATCTCGCGGCAGGCGTGGTCTGTCACTTTCGAATATCCGTGCTTCAGGTACTTGATGTGGTCGTGCACATCCATGAAGTTGTAGCAGTCGACGTGGTCGTAGGTGTCAAAGGTGCGGCCGAACGTGGCGCCCTTGTAGCCGTGCAGACGCACCATCTCCTCGTGCTGGGCTTTCGGATCCCAGCGCACGTAGTTGCCCAGGTAGATGCCGCGCACGCCCACGGCCTGCAGGTCGGCGTCGTCGGGATAGCGGTATTGCCAGATGTCATCTTCGCTAAGGGTATCGAAGATGCTAAGCAGGTCATCGGCCTCCTTGCCCATGAGATCGTGATCCTTGCGGTAGCGGCGGGTCATCTCGACCTCGTGTTCGTGCGAGAACATGCCCACCTGCTCCAAGCCCTGATGAGCGCCCCAGATGATGAGCGGCACCTTATAGCGGACGGCGGTCTGCACGGGGAACACGGTCTGCCCGGCTAGGCAGGGCCAGTACATGCTGCCCAACTCGCGCAGGGTGGTGCGGGTGATGTTCCGCACGGCTCTGGGGTTCACGTTCTGCACCACGATGTCGCAGTTGAACTTGATGCGCAGGTTGGCCAGGTTGCGGATGCCCAGCGGGGTGTTGAAGTACTTGTTATAGGTGACCAGCAGCGGGTTCAGGCCCAAGCGGTTCTTGACCGTGTGGACGATGAAGTGGCTGTCGTTGCCACCTGTGACCGGCACGATGCAGTCGTAGGTGCAGCCAGACTCGACCTTGTAGGGGGCGACCAGGTCTTGCAGCTTTTTCCATCGGGCACCCCAGTCTAGGGTATCTTTCTCCTCGTGGATACGGCAACCGCTACAGCCCCCCTCATCGTCCAGCACCAGGCCGAGCGGATGGAATACAGAGTACAAGCAGCGGACGCATTGCATTCGTTTGGTCATAGTAGCTTTATGCATTGGCCGGGGCGCAGAACGCTTGACTAAATCGAAGGGCATGGATCAGAATATGGTTGCCACCTGGCCAGCAGGTGTAGGTGGCAGATTGAACTGGTACCTAGCTAGGTGCGAGCCCCCACTCAAATTTCTCGGACAGCAGTTGCCGTTGTCAACCACAATTTACGGAATGGCCACGCCGACCTGAGTGTGGCCGAACTGCCACAGTCGAACCGCCCGGCCAAGCAGGCCAGGGCGCCGAGCCCGATGCACAAGGGGTGGACTTGATGCACTTCATCATCATCTATCTGTAGAGGGGGCCGAAGTCAACAGTCCAGACGGTGGACATAGACATCGCGTCCGCCCGCCAAGTAACCCCCGCCGGGATTGCCTCGTGTGCAGATGACGGTGTCGGGTGCCGCGGCAGCGACGCCCTGACGGGTGGGACGCTGCATGTTGGGCAACCAGTAGGGGCCTTTCCAGGCTGCCGTCGGCCGGCAGCAGCTTGAACTGCCCGGTGCGTGTGGAGAGGTTGAAGCGGCCGATGGCCACGCGGTTGCTGGCATGTCCCCACGCGGCGCCATGGAAAGGACTGCGGTCCGCGAGAGCGACGTTCTGCATGACGCTGGCGAAGGTGATAGTGGTGCCATGCACGCACATCACGCCAGGATCACAGAACTCGTGGCCGGCCGGCACATCGCAAAGCTGGCGCAGGTCGTCCAACTGCCACAGACCCTTGTCCAGCCGCGCGAGCATCAGGGAAGACCGGTTCTGGTCGACGTACTCGATGTGGAAATGGGCCATCACCTGCCCGCTGGCATCAGTGGTGACCATACCCCCATTGACGATCTTCTTCACCAGCATGCCGCCCTCGTAGATCGCGCCAGCCTCCGCCACCGTCGCCGGCAGCTTCAGCACTTCCTGGCGGGCGTTCTTCCAGGTGGCCCCCGCGTCGTCGCTGGTCAGGTAGGTGATGGCCTGGTGGCCATACGCAAGTTCGTCCGTGCCCTCGTGGATGGTGGCGGTGAGGTACAGGCGTCCCTGGGTGTCGATGTGCAGCGAGGGATTGAAAGCGG
The DNA here is from genome assembly GCA_964202765.1 of Burkholderiales bacterium. GTDB lineage: Bacteria > Pseudomonadota > Gammaproteobacteria > Burkholderiales > Burkholderiaceae_C > CAXNKH01. The sequence continues at coordinate 7,246 of CAXNKH010000003.1, forward strand.
CATAGCCGACTTTCCGGTTGACCAGTGGCTTGGCGATGCGATGGAAAACGCCCCGCGCGTGCATGGCCCAGACCTCCATGGTGCCTTTGGCGCGTTGTGAGCCGCTGCCTTCGCGCGCGGCCACCCAGAGCCGGTCCTTGGCATCCACCACGAGTGACGGGTAGGTGAGCATGCCGCCAAACTTCTGCTCTGCACCCAGTTCGAACCATGCCGATGCCTTCTGGTTCCGGCGGTATCGCATGGGCCCACCATGAGGCCCATAGACGATGTGCAGGACCTGCTGGCTGTCGAGGGCCATGGAGGCACCCCTGTGGTTGTTGACTGCCAGGCCCACGGCCATGCGGAACACGCCGGTCAGCTGCCGGTCAAGCTGTTCCAGGATGACGACGACCCGGCTGCCGTGGGATTCGAGGTAGGTGACCAGCGTGCTTCCATCCGGCAGCGAAAGCACCTTGTTGTCCTGGAGGTAGGCGGTGCCACGGTTGCTGCCCTGCCGGGACATCCGCAGCATGGTCGCCCCGGGCACCGAGGGCGCCGGAGGCGCCACCGCGGGCACGGACTGGTCGCCACCGCAACCAGTGATCGCGAGCGCGCCTAGACTAGCTAGGGCCAGAAGGAGTTCACGGCGGGATGGGGTATGCAGGGGGTCGGTCATCGGTGTCATAGAGCGCTTTCGTAATGAGGTGCGCGCACGGCGCTGCTGCCCAGCAGCTGCTTGAGCGACTGCACCGCGTGTTCGCGATAGCTCAGGAAGTTGCCGACCCCGGCCGCCACGACCTGAGGATGTGCCAGCACCCGCTGGATCTGGGAGGCCTCGGAGATGCCGCCAAAGCACAGCAGGGGCTTGTCGATGTGTGCGTCTACAGAAAGCAGCGACTCGTTAAAGCTGTCGGGGTGGCCTTCGTGAGCCCAATCTGTCACCATCAACTCGGAAATCCATTCCATCGGCCAATGCCTGAGCCAGCCGGCGAGCGGATGCTCCGACTTTTTGCGGTAGTCCAAGACCTTCAGCATATCGCCGTCCATGCGGACGGGAAGGTGGCCGATGACGGCCTGGGTGCCAAGATCACGGGCCACGGCCTCGAGTGATTGGGGTGAATCCAACAACATGGCGTCGACCATAATGCGGTCAGCGCCATGGCTAACAACCTTCACAGCGTCTTCACGGCAGCTGATGCCGCCTGAGTAAATGAGCGGCGTGGCGATGCCCAGTCGGCCGATCTTGCCCAGCACCTCGAGATCAGGACCCAGGCCCAGGGCAGAACGGTCAATGCACTGAATCAGGATCTCGTCGGCGCCCCATCGGTCCAGGTTCTGGACCAGCACTTCGGGCTTACCCAATGGCAGGTAACGCCGGTAGCCAAAGGACTGGACGACCCAGCCGTCCTTCACGGTGACCACGCCAATCAACCGTTTCTTAAGCATGCCCAAGACCCTCCACCAAGCGCGCTAGCAGCTTCTTGCCTGCCGCCTGGCTCTTCTCGGGATGGAACTGCAGTCCTACCACGTTGCCGCGGCGAACCGCGACCGTGAAACTGTTGTCCTGCACTCTAGTCACGGCGGCCCGGTAGGCCGCGGGCACATCAAACACGTAGGAATGGTTGAAGTAGAACGACTCCCCATCGCTGGGTGCCATAAGCGGGTCTGGCTGGACGGTCTCTACCGAGTTCCAGCCAATGTGCCAGTCCATGCCAGGCAGGGGGCGCACTGTGCCGGGGATCAGGCCCAGGCCAGCCGTGGTGCCATGCTCGAGCGACTCGTCGGCCAGCAACTGCATGCCCAGGCACAGCCCAATGAAGGGCTTGCCTTGACGGGCCAGTTCGCGCAGATAGCCTGCCAGTCCGTGCTGGTCTAGGGCGGACATGGCCACAGGGAACGCGCCCACGCCAGGCAGCACTAGGACATCGGCGGCGGCCAGGATCTCCCGGTCGTTGGTGAGCCGGCAGCGGTGTCCAAGTGCCTGGAATGTGCGCAGTACAGAGGTGTGGTTGCCAACGCCGTAGTCGACGATGGCTACAGTTTTGCGGTTCATAGGCCCACCCCCACCTTGAATTTGCGCGTGATCCGGCCATCAGACTGGATGTCGAAGAGCTGCCGGTTCACCGAGGAGTGCACCTTGGCCCAGAACTGGTCCACCGACAGCCCGATGTAGTCGGAGAAGACCTCGATGTAGTTGTCGCCGCAGGCGTCGTCATGCTGCTCGACCAGCTCGATCGCGGCGGCCCGCGACATGCGGCCGAGGCGGATCTCCTCGTTGACGTAGTCCGTCACTCGGCCGAAACCGAACTTGTAGTACTTGATCATCTGGTTGAGGGTCACCCAGTCCTCGTCGAGCGAGGTGACGCCGTGCAGGTCGCCGGTGTTAGCGACGGTGTCCTCGCGGACCTCCAGGCCCGCGCTCGCGGCGTACATGCCGTTGTTGACCAGCGACCAGTCACCGAGGAACCAGCCCAGGTAGACGATTTGCAAGCCGTGGCGGTCGAAGTCTTCCGGTGTGGGGTACTGGTAGGGGATAAGGTCTTTCAGCTCGAAGCCGGCTTCCCGGATCCACTCCAAGGCCCCGCCCGAAAGCGTGTTCATGTAGCGCAGGTTGTTGCCGTCGTAGCCCGTGCGGCCCAGCGTCTTGAGGTCTCCTAGCTGGAGGCCGGGGTTCTCGCCCCACAAGATGAGGGAAATATCGTAATGGATGGCCAGTTGCGGGACGGAGCTGAACAGAGCCAACTCGGTGGACCGGGCCCAGTTCGTGAACTTGTCGAACGAAAGCCTCATAAGGCGCTGCCAGGTGCCCGGGGCAGGTGCCGAGATCACCACATCAAAGCCCAGCTCGATCAGGTTGGAGATGTTGTGGGTACCTCGCTCGGTCACCTGCTCTGGCGGGTAACTCAGGCAGGCCAGCAGGGGGTTCAGCCCAAGCTTGTCGCGTACCCACAGGGCCTGGCGGGAGCTGTCCTTGCCGCCACTGACCCCGATGATGCAGTCGAAACGGTGCTTGCCCCTCCGCTTCTTCTTGTACTGGACCAGCAGGTCTTGAAGGATCTCGTACCGTTCCTGCCAGTCCACGAACTGGAGGCGCTCAAAGTAGTCGCACGCCGGGCAAATGCCCTCTGGCGTGAACTTCGAGTTGGGCCGGGTGTCTGGCTGCAGGCAGCGCGTACAGTATTTCATGTTGGGCAGAGTCGTCGGATTTGTCGGATGCCTTCCTGCGGTAGGCGCAGCGCCGGCGCCCATGGTGGCAGGCTGCTGTAGACCGGACGGCCAGAGGCGAGTGCCAGGGTTAGCGCGAACGATTCCGCCCCAGCCACCACGTCGGCCTGGCTCAATGCCTCTGCCATGCCCGCGGAGCGGTCCAGCTCGATGTGCGCGCCGGCGTCGAAGTAGCGGGTGTACTTGCCTGCCGGATCTGACGGGTGAGGCCTCAGCAGAATCCGGCGAATTGGGGCAGGCTTCAGCATTTCGCGGTGGGCAAGAAGGTAGTCCAGTGCCTGGAACTCCCCTGCCACACCCCGGCCCCAGTCGTTGCGGACGGGTTCGAGCACATAGAGCAGCGTGCCGTCTCCTGGTGGTGGCGCCACCTGGGCAACCTGGGCTTGGAGGTACAGGTTCTCGAGCTGGCGGATTGTCAGAGGGGGCAGTACCTGGCGCGCGATCTCTGCTGCCCAGGCGTCGGCGACCCATAACTCGTCCGGCCAGACAGTCTCGCCAGCCCTCTCGAACCTCGGCGGATAGTTGACCCAGTGGTCGACCACTGCGGCCACGCGCAGGCCTCGGGAGCGTCCCTCGCGACGGGCATCGTGCTCGAGGGTGGATGCCCAGCCGGTACCGGTCAGGAGGCTGGCGCAGCCGTCCATGGCCGCTTCTGGCGTGGGCCAGATGAGTTGGTCGGGGAAGGCCTGCGCCCACAGATTGAGGGCAGGCCCCCCGACACACGCGCGCACCGGCCATTCCCAGGCCTTTAGCCAGCTGATGATCAGGTTTGCAGCCCCAGCGTCGTGGGCTACCACCGCGGTGGGCAGGGGCCAATCAGTCATGGCAGAAGATGGCGTGATAGACGACGTCGACGGGTACCCCGTCGAGTAGCTCCTGTGCATGGCGGGTGGCTTCATGCTGCATGCCGGCCTTCTCCATGATGCGCACCATGCCTCGGTTAACCGCCAGGGTACCAGCCGTGACCTTGCGGATCACTCCGCTGAATTTCAGGGCCGACAGCACGAGGCAGAACGCCTCCGCCCCGAAGCCCTGTCCCCAGACCTGACGCTGCCCGACCATGATGCCGATGTCGGCGGTGCCGTGCGGGATGCTGCGGTACACCGTCAGGGTGCCCAGCATCGAGCCAGACTTTCGGTCGCAGATGGCCAGGAAGTGGTCTGCACTGTCATTGAACGAGGCCAGGTAGGCGTAGCAGGTCTCCAGGGTATGAACGCGGAAGCGCTGGCTGCTGAAGCGCACCACCTCCGGATCACGGAGCCAGCCGAGATAGGCCTCGGAGATGTCACCGGCCGTGAACGGGCGCACCAGCACCCGTTCGCCGGCCAGCGGGGCCCTCAGGGGCTGGATATCCAGGGCCTGTCCGGTACTCATGCCTTGAGCAAGTTGAGTTGCGACCACACCTTTCGGAACGCGGTTACGATCTGGGCAACGTCCGTGGTCGGCAGCTCGTTCATGCAGATGCCGATACCCAGGAAGGTCTCGTCGTGCAGCTTTTCGGCGATCGGGCAGGTGCCCGGCCCGTATTGCACGTCGCTGGTGCAGTAGGGCGAGTTCCACGGAAAGCCTTTGGTGCCGTAGGCGATCTTGTGGCGGAACATGGGCAGCATGTGCAGGTTCTGGTACCCCACCACCAAGGCTGGTACGCCTTCTGCCCGCAAGGCTTCGACAAGCCGTGCGCGGGGCACGCCGATAGCCTTGATGTCCAAGGTCATGCCGTACACGTAGTACACGTGGGTCGCGCCCGGATGGACCGTGGGTGTGGTAACGCCACGCAGCCCGCACAGTCCAGCGTTGAGCTCGGCGGCGATACGCTGGCGGCTCTCCACGCGCCCTTGCAGTTTACCCAGTTGCACCGACGCGATGGCCGCCTCGATCTCGCCCATGCGGAAATTGTAGCCCAGCATGTTGCTCAGATCTTCCACGTTGTCGGTGCAGACCACGGCTTCGGCATGGTTGCGGATCAGGCACAGGCGATGAGCCAGACGGTCGTCGTTGGTGACCAGCACGCCACCTTCGCCGCAGTGAATGTGCTTGTGGTAGTTCAGGCTGAAGCCGCCGATATCTGCCAGCGTGCCCGTGTAGGCATCACCCGTGCGCGCGCCAGGCGACTGGGCCGTGTCGCAGAGCAGCTTCAGGCCATGGTGGTCAGCGATCTCGCGCAGCGCGGTCATGTCGGCAGTCTGGCCGAAGATGTCCACGGCAAAGATGGCCTTGGTGCGCTTGGTGACGAGCTTCTCGACGCTCCTGGGGCATATGTTGAAGGTCTCAGGATCGATGTCGGCGAAGACCGGAATGCCGTTCCAGTGCAGGATGGCCGTGGCCGTGGCGGCCATGGTCCAGGGCGTCGTGATGATCTCGTCGCCAGGTTCCAACCCGATGGCGCCGACGGCGGCGATCAGGCCCGACGTCCACGAGTTGACGGCGATAGCGTGCTTGACGCCGAAGTACTCGGCGGCCTGGCGTTCGAATTGGCGGACTTGCGTGCCGCCCATGAATCCAGGGCCAGGCGCGCCAATGTAGGCCGACAGCACGCCGCTAAGTATTACCTCGCTCACCACGGTGACTTCCTCTTCACCGATGCTCTTAAAATGGGTCATGGGGCCGGAGATCACCGGGGTGCCGCCGTGAATAGCCAGGATGTCTTTGCTCATTTATCGCCCTTCTGATTATTCGGAGTGCACTGGGCCAACGCGGCCCGCTGGATGTGGGTGCACAAGGTTTGGACTTTGACGGCATTCTCACCCGTGCTGCGGATTGGAACACCAGCTGCCAGAAAGTTGTAGAGGTCGCCTATGGCACCGGCCATCGTTTCCATGTATCGCCCCGGTGTGTGGACTGATTGGCCGAGGGTCCGATAGCCGGTGAACTCCGCACTTGGATGAGTCTCTCGCGACTCCCAACTGATACCGCCCGAACGCATCCGGACCACGCCCTTGACGCACACGACTTCCAGCTCGAAGAAGGCAAAGTCGCTCGCATGGCCTGGGTTCAGGTACACCGGCACTGTGCCGCCCATAGCCGTCAGGAGGGCCGCGGTGGTGGGGTCGTTGGCCCAGAAATCTAGGGCGCTGCACGTGGTGATCACAAGCTTTAGGTCACCTACCAGTCTGATCAGCAAGTCCACCATGTGGCTGCCGTTATTCAGGATGCCCTTGTTGTAATGGCCGACAACGGACCGGATGACCCCCCATCGTCCCTTCTGGATCTCTTGAATGAACGCCTCGATGGAAGGGTCCCACTGGCGGCTGAAATTGACAGCCAGCGCGATCCCCCGGGCCTTGCAGGCTTCCACCACCGCCTCGCTAGAAGCTATGTCGGAAGTCAGGGGCTTCTCGCAAAAGATGACCTTGGGCTGCAGTTCGATGGCTCGCATTACATGGTCATGGTGCAAAGCCGTCGGCGAACAGATGCTCACCACGTCAATGGGGCCGAGACTAGGGCTCAAGGATGCTAAGTCCGGTGCGTGTAAGCCGATACCCCAGCGGCTGGCAAAGGCCTGTCGCCGGCCTTCATCCGGATCCACGCATGCCCGGATCTGGAAACCGTCATGGCGGGTGAAGGCGCCGGCGTGGCTGAGTGGCCAAACACCTGGCGGTCGCTCCTTATCGAACCCGCCGCCGATGTTGCCGCAGCCGACGATTAGGGCCAGATAGGGAGAAGACATCCCGTTCATCGTTCCAGATGATCCCAAGAGATCGCAGTACCAAAAGCAACATCCGTCTTCAGTGTGGCGCCCAACACCTCGTCCAGGTGCTTGGGAGCAAGGCCAAAGCCCGGACGCACGCTTCGCACGGCATCGGCGGTCACGCAGTCACCTTTCTTGAGCGGCTTGACGAAGTACAGCGAGCGGCGGAACTTCACGTTGCCGATTTCGCTGGACTTGAGGCTATAGCTCACGTTGCCCATTGCCTCCCATGTTGTCCGTGCGCTTTGGCAGAGCGCGCGCAACTCAGGCGGCTCCAGAGAGAAGCTGTCGTCGGGTCCGCCGCCCTCACGATCCAACGTAAAGTGCTTTTCGATAATGGCCGCGCCCAATGCAATGCTAGCCACTGCGGTCGTGTTGTCTAAAGTGTGGTCCGACAGACCCGTAATTAACCCGTAGCGCTGTAGCATATCGGTAAGGGTGTGCAGGTTGTAGTCGGAAGCAGGCGCAGGGTAACCGCTAACACAGCGTAGGATTGCCAGTTCTTTGCATCCGCCTTCCCGAGCGGCCTCAATAGCTTCCTCGATCTCCTGCGCATCTGACATTCCGGTGGAGATGATCATGGGTTTGCCTGTGCTGGCCACATAACGGATAAGGGGAAGGTCAACTGCCTCAAAAGACGCGATCTTGTAGGCCGGAGCACCGAGATCCTCAAGCAAGTCCACCGCTGTCGTATCGAAAGGCGAACTGAATAGGGTGATGCCGATCTTGCGTGCATGTTCAAACAAGGTGGCGTGCCATTCCCATGGGGTGTGCGCCCACTCATACAGTTCGTACAGGCTGCGACCCGCCCAAAGCCCATCCTTGATTTGGAAATCCGGAAGGTCACTTTTGAGGGTAATGGTGTCAGCGCGATAGGTTTGGATCTTGACCGCATCCGCACCTGCCGCCTGAGCCTCTTCAATAATGCGCAGCGCTGACTCCAAGTTTCCATTGTGGTTGGCCGACATCTCGGCAATCACGTAGGGGGGAAAGTGCGGCCCAATCTTGCGGCCCGCAATGTTCATTTCATGCATCATTGTCTTTCTTCAACTTCAACTTCAACGGAGTTTGACCATTTGAGATTTGATAGAGCCACTAAAGCAGACCCGCTCGAACATATCCGACAGGGGTCAACGAACGGTTATATGAGTTAGAGCAAACGAAACCGGAAATATAGAGCAACCATTACGCGCCCCTGCCTAGGCAGATTTAATAGTTTTTATGGTCGTCATTCATAAAAGCGTGGGTCGCTTTCTCTGAGAAGATTTGACAAGGCTTTTGACGTTGGTATAAAGTCCTTTATGTTTGCATCGTCGAACTCTATCCATTTGAGCCCTTCATATTCTGCAGTGTGATCTAAAGCATCGTCCAGTTTAGTAGAAACATTTATGAGGCAACAAATATCCATGACATTATGAATTTCATCAATTACTAATCCCAGCGTCCTGATTGAAGTAACACTTCGCTTATCCAACCCTGACTCTTCTTCAAATTCGTCGACAAGTTGCTGCGCATAACTAACAGTATTACCCAACGAATGATGACTGCTTAAACCCCCAGATGGAACAAACTCGAAACGATTCGGGTATTCGGTCACCCCCTGCCTCAGCCCAATTAGCACATGATTATCGTCATTGATACAAATTCCGCTAACCGCCAACGGAAAGAATGGGATCGAAAGAGAAGGGTCGATGCGTTTGGCGTACAAATAACGATACGGCCCCCAAAATGCAGATATAACGCAGCGTTCACTATCTGTTTTGTGCCCCACATAGTAAAGTACTGTGCCATCGTGAAGGGAGTTATGCCGAAGTCCATCCTGCCAGATCTCATTTACACGATCCTCCATGTGCTGATTAAGATAGTGACCACCTTCCGCAACTTGAACACTAATGTCACTAACCATATCTACAACACAACAGCCCAAACAGATCTCTTCTATGCGTCGTTTTAAGCGAGACATGGATCTCACTTTGCTATAAATTTGCTTATCCGTTCCAACTCTTAATTGGTCAAAAAAAATTGTTTTAAAGCCAGCACCAACGGCGGCGGCGAGTCCATTTTCCGAGTCCTCGACAGCGAACCACAAGTATTGGGGAAATTTCTCGCTTAGTTTAAGATAAATTTCTGGCGATGGTTTTGATATTTTCACATCATCGCCAGTGATGATGCAATCAAATATGCAAAGTAGATTGTGTCTCTGTAAGATATTTTCGACCTCAGAACGAATTGAGGATGTAACCAATGCCACGGGGAACTTCATGTCTCTCAATAAATAAAGGCATTCACGGACCCCAGCAATGAGAGGCGCATCCAAATAAGCCTCGCTGATTAATGATTTATATCTCTTATATAATGAATCATGCGAGCCATCAAGTCCGTGCACCTGTTTCAAAATATCCACAATTTCAACAAGTGAAGGACCGTTTAGAGATGCAAACTCCTCTTCGCTGCCTTTTACTCCATACTGAGATAAAAATTTAAAGTATGTCTCACGCAGAGCCTCTAATGAGTCAAGTACTACACCATCAAAGTCAAACGCAAATGCCTTTTGCATTTACTGCTTCTTAAATACATATAACTTATTTTGTCCGAAATTTCCGAAATCGTGCTTGAAATTATCTGGAATTCGCTCCAAAAGACTGGTCACGCTCTCCATCAAAGGATGGTCATAGGCAACCTTGCCGTTGTTAATATGAGGCAGCAAGACGTATAGAAGCAAGTCATGCAAGCTTCCAAAATTTTCGGAATAGGCAAGTTTGAGATTTAAATCCTTAACGACGAAATCTTCCAAAAATGTTTCATCGATAAATTTATTATAAGGATCAGGCGTTCTTGGTGGTAAATTTATTAACTGTCTCATTAGATTTTGATTTGCATATGACTGAGTGAAATTTTCGATCAATACCAAGAAACCACCCTCTTTCACACAAGATGCTAGCTGAGTTAGGCCCAATCGCTGCAAATCCCAAGTATTAAGATTTATCAGCAGCCGATCTGTAAATACAACATCGAATTTATTTTTATATTCATCCACATCAGAAAGATGCAATACATCGCCGACATCAAACTGAAGGTCGCAATTCGGAAGTTCCTCCTTTAATTTGCCAGCAGCGGCAATCATCTCGTCGCTATAATCAAGTCCGAGAAACTTAAAACTTGGGAAAAGACGTATTAACCCAAATATGTTGTGTCCATTCCCGCACCCTACTTCCAATATGGATTTGGCTTGCGCGGTTGACAAGAATTTACTGATAACACGAGCGATTGCGTTTATTTCAAGTTGTTTAATTGTGGGTGTTTTGGTTGTGGATTTAAGGTCTAGTCCATGCTTCTTGGCGAGCGAATCCCAGTGCGTTCTAATTTCGTTAAGTTCCATGTTTACCTCTTTATAAACCAGTCAAGATACGACGAATATGATGCTTCATTATTAAAATGCTTGGTGTCATAAGCTAATTATTTTACAGTTGTACCAGCACGCATTGCGCGGGCACTTGGGTTTCTTTCTCAGTTTCGTCCATGCAAGGACTCTGATCCTGCAACACCCTCATGGCAAGGTTCCGTTTGGCAGGTCGTCGAAGGGGCGGTTCCGTAGCACTTACCGTGTGGGCACAAAACTCGGTACGAGGACCTCCATGACATGGATTGTTCCTAAAGCAAAGGGGTATCGAAAACGAGGGCACTCATCACACCAAGCCTTTCTCTGAAAGAGTTGCATAGAGTAACTCTGCCCTTTCCCAATCAACCGGCGTATCGATGTCAACCACCCTCCACTCCGGGATTACAAAGGTGGTGCCGTTCAGGTGGACGTTCAGTCCATCGAGCCAAGACGACGCCTTACCCCAGTAGAACTGGCCCACATCGAAATATCCCGGCTCCAAGTCTTGAGTGCGTGTGGCAGCGTACTCTGGCTGGAACGGGCTGACCGAACCGTCAGGCAGACGACGAAGCGCACGCTGGATGGGCGAAGGAAACCCAGCTACCGGAAATACATAGTGACTGCCGCTCGCCAGCAGCTGCTCATACGCTTCGGACAGGTCTTTCGTCGAGATGAACGGCACCCCGGGGTAAATGCAGCACACCTGCTTCACGTCCCAGCCCATGCTTTGGCATACCGTGATAGCGTGGGCGATCACCGGGACCGTGGGCGTGTGGTCGTCGGCCATCTCTAGGGGGCGGATGAAGGGCAGCTCGGCACCATGGGCCTTGGCGACCTCGGCGATTTCGGCGTCATCGGTGGACACGATCACGCGGTCGAAGGTCTTGGAGGCCAGTGCCGCCTGGATCGCATAACCGATCATGGGCTTGCCA
>CAXNKH010000004.1:0-18184 GCA_964202765.1 Burkholderiales bacterium
GAGCAGGTGGGCTCAAAGCGGCATGCTGACCCAAGCCACGGACTGAGCAACAAACGATAACACCGGACCAAGGCCATTAGAAATTTATTGATCATGCGCCCTGCCCGCCACCGGCTCCAAGGGCCTTGTTGAGCAACAATTGAACTTCCGCGCGCACCGCTCGCTTGAGCTCCTCGGACGTCGCGCTTTTGAATTGCGCGCGGTCATAGCCAAGGCGCAGCCGCACCAGATGGGCGGCACGAGGAAGAGCCAAAGACATTTCAGAGCTGACGTTATAAATTTGCCGCTTGATGGTGTTGCGCGTCACGGCCCGTTTAGCCCAACGCTTGGGAACCAGGGCTCCAATCCACACATCTTTCACACCGAATACGGGCAGCGGATGTTCGTGTGAGGTCACATCAAGCGGGGCACTATGCAAGGCAAAATGCGCCGTGCGGGCTACCGTTGTGCCGCCCAACGCCGCTTGGAATTGCGGGCGGGTTTTGAATCTCAGCACGGGCAGGCCGCAACCAAACAACGAGCCAACGTGCGCCTTGATTTAGACGGCGAGGCGCTTGCGGCCCTTGGCGCGACGCGCATTGATCACGGCGCGGCCGCCACGGGTTTTCATGCGAACCAGGAAGCCATGGGTGCGTGCGCGACGAATTTTAGAGGGCTGGTAAGTGCGTTTCATTTGGGTGTCCTTGATGTCTGGGCGACTGTCTGATTGCCCTGAACACAATCAGGGAAACTTATGATTATCGCAAACTTTTGGGGCCCCGGCAATGATTTATCTTGTCTGGTCGCCAATCTGCCTCAAAAGGGTTGTTTTCGGCTTGTGGATAAATTCTTGATAAACTACTGTCCGTGGCATCAAAAAATGCACTCTATCCACAGAACTTTAACTTAACAATGACAGCGGAAAACTTCTCCGACCCTGCTCGCTCGGCCGGGGCCCTGGCAGGCCAGGGCCTGTGGCAAGCCTGCATTGATCAATTGGCACAAGAATTACCCGAACAACAGTTCAATACCTGGATCAAACCCATGTCGGCCCAGGTGGCCGAGGATCTGTCCAGGGTGACCATTTTTGTCGCCAATCGATTCAAGCTCGACTGGATTCGCACCCAATACAGCGGCCGGATTTCCGGTTTGCTGAGCAAAATATACGGCCAGCCAATTGTTGTTGAGTTGGCGCTCGCTCCTCGTTCTGTCGTTGCTTTTCCGGCCTCCACAAAGTATTTACCCGCTCCAGCGAGGGCCGGTGATCCGTCCGAGTTGGTTGACGGCGGTGAGCCGGGGCAACTCAAAAATCGTCTTAATCCGGGCCTTACTTTCGAGACCCTGGTTGAGGGAACGGCCAACCGCATGGCCCGCGCGGCCTCCTTGCATGTTTCTACCGTGCCCGGGAATTTGTACAACCCGCTTTTCATCTATGGCGGCGTTGGCTTGGGTAAAACCCACTTGATGCACGCCATCGGGAACAGGCTGTTGCTCGACCGCCCTGCCGCCAAAGTTCTCTACATTCATGCCGAGCAATTTGTATCCGATGTGGTTAAGGCCTACCAGCGCAAAACTTTCGATAGTTTCAAGGAGCGCTATCACTCCCTGGACCTGCTCTTGATTGACGACGTTCAGTTTTTCGCCAATAAGGACCGGACACAGGAAGAGTTTTTCAATGCTTTTGAAGCTTTGCTAGCGAAGAAGTCTCATCTTGTGATGACCAGCGATACCTACCCAAAGGGTTTAACTGATATCCACGAGCGCCTTGTTTCTCGATTCGATTCGGGGCTGACGGTGGCCATTGAACCACCCGAATTGGAAATGCGCGTTGCCATTCTGATCAACAAGGCGCGCGCCGAGGGCGCTGAAATGCCCGAAGAGGTTGCCTTTTTTGTTGCCAAAAATGTCCGCTCCAACGTTCGCGAGCTCGAAGGTGCGCTGCGCAAAATCCTGGCTTATTCTCGCTTCAATCAAAAAGACATTTCCATACAGCTCGCTCGCGAGGCCCTGCGTGACTTGCTTTCGATACAAAACCGCTTGATATCAGTCGAAAACATTCAAAAAACCGTTGCCGACTACTACAAGATCAAGATCGCCGACATGTATTCAAAAAAGCGCCCTGCCAGCATCGCCCGGCCGCGGCAAATTGCCATGTATCTGGCCAAGGAGTTGACTCAAAAAAGTCTTCCGGAAATTGGCGAATTGTTCGGTGGGCGTGACCACACTACCGTGTTGCATGCCGTGAGAAAAATTTCAGGCGAACGACAAAACCTTCCCGAATTGAACCAGCAGTTGCATGTACTGGAACAAACGGTTAAGGGTTAATACCCGGACACAATCATGATGCAAATGACTTTCGGAACAACCCTGGGGATAGATTCGGAACAACCCCCCTCTTATTCACAGAGCCTGTTGCCTTTAGAAACTTGTTCTTTTTTCTGTGACACCAAAAACCACGGCTACACACATCTTTCAACGAGAACTAAGTGATTGATAAAGCAGGCGAAAATAGCGATATCCACAGAATGTTGCAACCCTTATCTACTACTACTATTTAAATTAAAGAAATTAAAAAAGAGGAAGACATGATTGTTCTCAAAGCAACCCAAGAAAAAATTCTGTCTGTTTTGCAGGCAGTTTCAGGTATTGTTGAGCGCCGACACACCCTGCCTATCCTGGCCAATGTATTGATTCAAAAAACAGGCAATGCATTGCAGTTCACGACCAGTGATCTTGAAATTCAAATTCGCACGGCAGCCCAACTCGATGGTGATACGGGAAATTTCAGCACGACCGTTGGGGCGCGAAAACTGATCGACATCCTGCGTACCATGCCCGTAGACCAAACTGTATCTCTGGAGTCAAGCCAGAATCGGCTGATTCTCAAGGGCGGGAAAAGTAAATTTACTCTACAAACGTTAGCGGCAGAGGACTTTCCACTGGTTCAGGCTTCCGCAAATTTTGGACCCGCTTTCAGCGTTCCACAAAAAACTTTGAAAACCCTTTTGAGTCAGGTCTCGTTTTCCATGGCGGTGCATGACATTCGGTATTACCTCAATGGAATTTTGTTCGTTGCTGAGGGTAAAAACTTGAGTTTGGTGGCCACGGATGGTCATCGCTTGGCATTTGCTTCTGCTGTACTTGAGATTGAGGTTCCCAAGCAAGAAGTAATTCTTCCGAGAAAAACAGTCAATGAAATGCAGCGATTGCTCCGTGATGCGGACGGCATGATTGAAATGCAGTTTGCTAATAACCAGGCGCGGTTCAACTTCGAGGGGATGGAATTTGTCAGCAAGTTGGTTGAGGGCAAGTTTCCAGACTACAACCGGGTCATTCCCAAAAACCAAAAAAACCACATCACCATGGGCCGTGCTGTTTTATTGGCAGCTTTACAGCGCACTGCGATTCTGACCAGCGATAAGTTCAAAGGCGTTCGATTGAACATTGATCCGGGCGTCCTGCGTGTGGCATCAAGCAATGCGGAGCAGGAGGAGGCGGTGGATGAAATTGATATTGCCTACTCTGGCGACAGCATCGAGATCGGGTTCAATGTGACCTATCTCATCGATGTTCTGAGCAACATGAGTCAGGACATGGTGAGCGTTACATTGGCCGACTCCAATAGCTCGGCCTTGTTGACCATTCCGGACAATGCAACATTCAAGTATGTTGTGATGCCCATGAGAATTTAAACGTCACGTCTGGCGCGGCGATTTGGGACATTAAGAGATTGAGAAGTTAGAAAAAAGCAGGTTATGAAAGAAGAATTTAGCAATGACACCAGTGCAACTGTGACGGTCTATACCGGGGAGGCGGAGGTAGGCAGTTCCAATTTCCAACCCAAGATAGACGCCAACCAGGAGGGCGCATCCGCAGCTTACGGCGAGGGCTCAATTCAGATCCTGGAGGGTCTTGAGGCCGTCCGAAAGCGCCCGGGTATGTACATTGGGGACACCTCCGATGGAACGGGCCTGCATCACCTGGTTTTTGAGGTCGTAGACAACTCAATTGACGAATCGTTGGCGGGGCATTGTGACGACATTCTTGTGACCATACACGCCGACAGCTCGATCAGTGTGGTCGATAACGGCCGCGGCATTCCCACCGGCGTGAAAATGGACGATAAACACGAGCCCAAACGCTCGGCGGCCGAGATCGCTCTGACCGAATTGCATGCGGGCGGTAAATTCAACCAAAACAGCTACAAAGTCTCAGGCGGACTGCATGGCGTGGGCGTGAGCTGCGTCAATGCATTGAGCAAAATGTTGCGTTTGACCGTCCGACGCGATGGCAAAGTGCATGTATTGGAGTTCTCCAAAGGCTTTGTGCAAAACCGCCTCACCGAGACCGTGAGCGGGGTTGAGGTATCGCCCATGAAGGTGATGGGCGATACCGAGAAACGCGGAACAGAAGTCCATTTCCTGCCCGACATTGAGATTTTCACAACGATTGATTTTCACTACGAAATTCTGAGTAAGCGCTTGCGGGAACTGAGCTTCCTAAATAACGGCGTGAAAATTCGTCTCAAAGACGAGCGTACCGGCAAGGAAGACGACTTTGCCGGTGCCGGTGGCGTACAGGGCTTTGTGAACTTCATCAACAAAGGCAAGACGGTATTGCACCCCAACGTTTTTCACGCCATGGGCGATCGGCAAAGCGACCAGAACACCAACATTGGCGTTGAAGTGGCCATGCAATGGAACAGCGGCTACAACGAGCAGGTGCTTTGCTTTACCAATAACATTCCCCAGCGCGATGGCGGCACGCACCTGACGGGTTTGCGCGCCGCAATGACCCGGGTCATTAACAAATACATTGATGACAGCGAGCTGGCTAAAAAAGCCAAGGTCGAAGTTACCGGCGATGACATGCGCGAAGGCTTGTGTTGCGTGTTGAGCGTCAAAGCGCCTGAACCCAAGTTCTCCAGCCAAACCAAAGACAAGCTGGTGAGCAGCGAGGTGCGCGGGCCAGTCGAAGACATCGTCAGCAAGCTGTTGAGTGACTATTTGCAGGAGCGACCGAACGACGCCAAGATCATTTGCGGCAAAATCATCGAGGCCGCCCGCGCCCGTGAAGCGGCGCGCAAGGCGCGCGAAATGACGCGCCGCAAGGGCGTGTTGGACGGCATGGGTTTGCCCGGGAAACTGGCAGACTGCCAAGAAAAAGACCCAGCACTGTGTGAAATCTACATTGTTGAGGGCGACTCCGCCGGAGGCTCGGCCAAACAGGGAAGAGACCGCAAGTTCCAAGCGATATTGCCCCTGCGAGGCAAGATTTTGAACGTGGAAAAAGCCCGCTATGAAAAGCTGCTGACCAGCAACGAGATTCTGACGCTGATCACAGCACTGGGCACAGGCATTGGCAACACGGGAGCCAGCGCCCAAGGCGGCGGCAACGATGATTTCAACGTCGCCAAACTACGCTACCACCGGATCATTATCATGACCGATGCCGACGTAGACGGCGCCCACATCCGCACTCTTCTGCTGACGTTCTTTTACCGTCAGATGCCCGAATTGGTCGAGCGTGGCCACATCTACATTGCCCAGCCCCCGCTCTACAAGGTTAAGGCTGGCAAGGAAGAGCTGTACTTGAAGGACGCGCACGCGCTGGACGGATTTTTGATACGCATCGCCTTGGTCAATGCCTCGGTTTATACCGGCGGCAAGAATGCCAACACCATTACGGGCGACACGCTTGCGGAATTGGCACGCAAACACCAAGTAGCACAGGCCGTGATTGAACGCTTGCGCAATTTGATGGACGCCGAAGCGCTGCGTGCGGTGGCCGATGGTGTCGCCTTGAATCTGGACACCGTGGCCGATGCCGAATTGTCAGCCGCCGCTTTGCAGGCCAAATTGCCCGATGCCGAAGTGGCGGGTGAATTTGATGTGCGCAATGACAAGCCGATTCTTCGCATCAGTCGGCGTCACCACGGCAACGTCAAGAGCAGTGTCCTGACCCAGGACTTTGTTCATGGGGCCGATTACGCCGCCCTGGCCGATGCGGCCAGTACCTTCAAGGACCTGATGGGCGAGGGGGCGAAGGCCATGCGCGGTGAAGGCGAGAGACAAAAGGAAGAAAAGGTGAGCGATTTCCGCCAGGCCATGGCCTGGTTGATCGGACAAGCCGAAAACACCACCTCACGCCAGCGCTACAAAGGACTGGGCGAGATGAACCCGCTGCAACTCTGGGAGACCACCATGGATCCCACGGTAAGGCGGTTGTTGCGGGTTCAAATTGACGATGCGATTGAAGCCGACCGGGTGTTCACCATGCTGATGGGCGATGAGGTCGAGCCGCGGCGCCATTTCATTGAAACAAATGCCCTGCGGGCCGGCAACATTGACGTTTAAACCAACCGTGATGCTCGATCGATTGCCGGAGTTGGTCAATGGCGACCCTGCCATTACGCGCTGGGGACGACACTTGAGCGACTGCTTCATGGTCGAGGTTGGGGCGCAGCAGTATTTGATTGAGGTGCGGGCGGGGCACATTGAATCGGTCAGCAAGGGGCCACTGGTACAGCGTGCCTGGCGTTTTGCGATTCGTGCCAAGGCAGACAGTTGGGAGAAATTTTGGCAAAAGGTGCCCGCGCCAGGGTGGCATGATTTTTTTGCACTTTTGCGGCGCGGTGATGTCGCTTTTGAGGGCGATCAGCGCGTGCTGATGGCGCACCTGATGTACATCAAGCTGGTATTGGCGGCGCCTCGAAAGTTGTCCCCGTGAGTGCTTACATAGAGGGTATTGTGGGGAGATATGCCCACATCGACATTGATGGCAAGCTATGCCGTGTGTATTTCGAGGAGGCTGGGCAAGGAATACCCCTGTTGTGTTTGCACACGGCCGGATCCGATGCGCGGCAGTTCCGTGCGGTATTGAACGATCCGGAGATTACGAAGCATTTCCGGGTTGTTGCATTTGACATGCCATGGCACGGAAAGTCCTCGCCACCCGCGGGCTGGGAAAAAGGAGATTACAAATTAACGACGGCCAGTTACACCGAGCAAATCATGGCGGTGGCTAGCGCCTTGGGTTTGGGCCGACCGGTGGTCATGGGCTGCTCGATTGGGGGCAGGATTGTGCTGGACCTGGCACTCAAACACCCCCGGGCGCTGCGGGCCTTGATTGGCTTGCAATCAGCCGCTTTTGTCGAGCGCTATTACGAGTCAGCCTGGCTTAATCATGCCGAAGTGCACGGCGGACAAGCGTGTGGCGCGGTCGCGTATGGCCTGATGTCGCCGTTGAGTCCGGCGGCCCATCGCTGGGAAACTGTTTGGCACTATATGCAGGGAGGTCCCGGGGTGTTCACAGGAGACCTTTTCTTCTACCAGGTCGAAGGCGACATTCGTGAGCGTATCGGGGCCATTGACACAAGCATTTGCCCGCTTTATATGCTCACGGGAGAATACGATTACTCGGCCTCACCCAAAGACACCGAAGCTGCTGCCGCACGCATAAAAGGCGCCAAAGTAACAGTTATGAAGGGGCTTGGACATTTCCCGATGAGTGAGAACCCCGAGGAATTTCTCAAGCACTTACGGCCAGTATTGGCCGAGATTCGGAGGGCCCCTGGTCTGGGCTAGCTCGGCAGCTCAGACGCCATCAAGGCCGGGCGGACAGCGCCAACCTCTGAGTTGGAGAAGTTGAGCTCGATTTTCACGCCGTTCGGATCCATGAAGAAGAGCTGGAACAGGCCCTGGTCATTGACCATGCGGCGCTTAAAGTCAATGTTGAGTTGGGTCAGGTGCTCCATCATCGCGGGCAGGTCGGTGCAACGGAATGCGAGGTGGTCGATCACACCACTGCCGCTCACCGCGGCGGACTGTTGTCCCAGGTACTGCTTTCGGTTCTCGCTGATGTTGGCGCCGCCAACCGTGACATGGATGACATCTTGGTCACCGATATAGAGCCAGAAAACGGGAAACTTGAAGTCCGGCGAAGGACCTACATGCATGCCCAGCACCCGTGTATAAAAATCTCGTGTGGCCTCCATGTCCGAGGTTTGAATCAGTAAATGTTCAAGGCGAGCGAGCGGCATAAGGTTCTCCGTAACTTTAAATCTTGGTGGCTTCGCCGCCATCGAGGATCACGGTTTCAACCACCCCAGCACCCTGTCGGCGAAACGCGGCAGCGGCCTTGTATTCCGGCGATTCAAAACAGGCGACGCCCTGTTCTGGGCTGGGAAACTCGATTACAACGAAGCGGTGGAAAGTTTCAGGCCCCTCCATGATCTGGTATTTCCCCCCCCGCGCAAGCACCTTGCCTCCGTACTGCTTGAGAATTCCCGGAACCAGGTCGGTGTATTTTTTGTACTCGACAGGATCATCGATACGGGAGCGGGCAAGCCAATAAGCGGGCATGGTTATGTCTCTATGAGTGTTAGGGTTTCTTTTTCAAGCCAAGCAACTGCATTTGACGGCCAATCAATTCGTCGTCTCGGGCGATCAATAAGCTGAACTCTCCGGCTGACATGAACGCAGGAAGAAAGCCGAATTTTTGACCTGCGCTGATGAATTCAGGGCGCTGTAAAGAGGCCTCAATGGCTTTTTCAAGGCGCGCAATCATCGCCGGAGGCGTACCCTTTGGCGCGCCAACGCCCCGCCACAGATCCATCGCGGGGGCGCGAATACCCATCTCCGTGGCTGTCGGCACATCGGGAAAGACCGGGTCCCGCTTGGAGCCCAGAACACCCAGAACACGCAAAGCCCCGCCCTTGACATGGGGCACCACGGCGCCGGGCAACTGCACCAAGGCGTCGACATGCCCCCCCAACAAGCTGCTCACAACCTGAGTGGCACCAAAAGGGACATCAAGTACTTTGACGCCCGCCGCATCGAACAGCGCGGCCGCTGCCATGTGGGTGTGGCTGCCGGCGCCCGAGTTGCCTACCTTGAGTCGTTCCGGATTGGCCCTTGCGTACTCGATCAATTCGGTTAATGTCTTCCAGGGAGAAGAGGCTTGCACGACGACAGCCGGGATTTCAATGGTGACGCGGGCGACAGCTTCAAACGCCTTGTAGTCGATGTCCATTGTTCCGCTGTGGAAGGTGGTGGAAAGCGAAGTGGAGTTCCACACCAATGTCCGGCCGTCAGGGCGCGCCGCCGCCACATATTTGTAACCTATGGCACCACCACCACCGGGCTTGTTGTTGATAGGAACCGGCTGTTCAAGGTGTTTGGCCATTCCCTCTGCGAGTATGCGAGCGCTTACGTCGGCTGAGGAGCCCGCAGGGAATATGACAACAAACTCCAACGGCGGGCCACCCGCCAATTGTGTTTGAGCATGTGCGCAGCATGCGCCCAGTGTCAGCAGCACCGCGCCGCGAATTGTTTTGCTCAGAAATACACCCAGGTTCATGATTCACCCCCAGTAGATGAAGCCTATGCGGCGGGATCGCTCAAAACCTCGGCCAACTGTACCCGGCGGCCTTCACGTGCAGAAACGATGCCAGCGCGAATGACGCCAAGTGAGCGTGTCGCATACTCGCCACCGGTTTCTGGCACGCCTTGTCCGCGTACTGCAGCGGCGAACTCGTCTAGCTCATCGACAAAAGTGTCGTTCTTGCCGCAAGAAACTTTTTCAGGCTGTTCCGCGCCCCGCTTGATAAAACGCAGGCCCCCGTGCAAATCGTAATAGGCGCTTGCTTCTTTGCCATAAATGTTCATTACATAATTTTCTGACGCCGAGGCATAACTGGCATTGACTGTAGACAGTGCGCCACATTCATGCTCTAAGACCAGACTGGCGACATCAGGGTTGTCGCCGGGCAGCACCAGTTGGGCCAGGTGACCGCTAACCGCTTTAATGGGCCCAATCAGGTATTCAAGCACGTCTATGTAATGCACGCCAATTTGGAGCATCACGCCGCCAGGCATGCCTGTAGCTTGGTAGCGCCATGAGTTGAGGTCTATCTTGCCGAGTCGGTCACGACTGATGTTGGCTTCGGCGTTGACCAAGCGGCCGAAAACGCCGGCATCGATTTGTTTTTTGATCCAGCGAAATTGGCTTTCACGGCGGCGCTGATAGCCCAAGGCCAGTACCACGCCCGCATCGCGGCAGGCGGCGGTGATGGCGCGCCCTTCGGCCAGCGTGTTGGCAATGGGTTTGTCGAGAAACACATGTTTGCCCGCCGTTGCCGCTTGTTGTGTGGTCTGCAGATGGGCGTTATTTGGCGTGGTGTTGATGATGGCATCGATAGTCGGATCGGCCAAAATCTCTTCGTAACTCCCTGCTGCCGTGCAATTGTATTTGTCTGAAAAAGCTGAGCGCTTTGCTTCTGAGCGGGTATAGCAGGAGCGGATTTTGAGTTTTCCAGAGCGGACCATGGCATCGGCAAGAACGTCCGACCACCAGCCCATGCCCAGACAGGCGACATTTATGGGTTCAAAAGACATGAAGAAAACTTCCGAAAGATGAGGATTATTTTTTGATGTCAATCTGCACCGTTGCACCGATAGACTCGACTGCTGCTTGGGCCAGCGCCGAATCTGCGCCCCAGTTGCCGCCGGCCACGCCGATACCGCCGATGCATTCGCCCTCAAAAATGACAGGGGCACCGCCTTCCATTGCCGTCCAACGGTCAGTACCGGCTGCCAGCGCTAGGCCGATGGCATGCGAGGCGTCTAGGTCTTGGCCCACAGCGCCCTTGGACGTGGTCATACGCTTGTTGGAGGCCGCACAAACGGCCTTGGTCGTTGAAGAGTGAATCGTATGAAAACGCCCCCCGTCCATGCGCTTGGCGAGAATCACGTTGCCGCCGCTGTCGGCAACCACCACGCTAATGGCCAAACCTTCTTTTTCGGCGCCAGCAATAGCTGTCGCACACATTTTCTCTGCTCCCGCGAGGGTGAGCCGCCGAGCATTGGCAATAAACATGAACTTGATCTCCTTGAGTTGAACCTGACCTGCATTCGAAATATGCAAATCACACCATGTGATACTCCAACAAATTTGTTAGATGTCAATCGGGGAAATACCGAGCAGCCCGAAATCAACGCATCTGTCACGGATCGGCACAGGGGGGCAACGCGGAACGGTGGCCCAGCGGCAAGACAAGAAGGCCACATAATGGGCTGCTTAAGGAGTCCGGAAAACAGGGGCAAGCGCACGAGCGCCCTTGTTCGCGAGCCTATTGCTGGTTCACGAAAGCGAATATTGGCGGTGATTGCTAAGCCGGCGAGCATTCTTTCAAACTATAACAACCCGTGAGGAACCATGAACCAAACTACCCGTATTGTTCGATTTGCCACCCCTGGGGGGCCAGACGTCTTGCAACTTGAAACCCTGAGTCTTTCCGAGCCGGGTCCTGGGGAGGCCCAAATTCGCCAGACGGCCATCGGTTTGAATTTTCAAGAAATTTACCAGCGATCAGGTTTTTACCCGCTGCCCCTGCCTTCGGGGCTGGGCAATGAGGCGGCAGGCGTAGTCGAAAAACTGGGTGCAGGCGTGGAGCATCTGAAAACAGGGGACCGCGTTTGTTACGCTGGCGGTGTGCCCGGTGCTTATGCTGAGTACCGCAACGTTCCGGTAGAGCGATTGATTAAAACGCCTGACGGTGTGAGCGATGAGGTGGCCGCCGCCATCATGCTCAAGGGCATGACCGTCGAGTATCTTTTGAATCGCTGTTATCCGGTGACGGCAGGACAGTCGGTGCTGTTCTATGCCGCTTCGGGCGGTGTCGGATTACTGGCGGGTCAGTGGGGAAAACACCTTGGTGCCAATATGATCGGTGTTGCTGGCGGAGCCGAAAAATGCAAGCTCGCACGGGCCAATGGTTATTCGGCCGTGATTGATCGTAGCCGGGAAGATATTGGCGCTCGAGTCAAAGAGCTTACGGCAGGAAAAGGTGTTCCTGTCGCCTACGACTCGGTTGGTAAAGCAACCTTTGAAACCACGTTGAGTTGTCTTGCGCCGCGCGGCTACTTTGTTTCTTTTGGAACGACCACTGGCGCACCGCCAGCGATCGAAGCCGGTATGCTGCAAAAAATGGGCTCGCTCTACTTCACAAGACCCACCTTGGTCACCTACACCGCCCAGCGCGCAGAGCTTGAGGCCTCTGCGGCGGCAGTCTTCGCCATGCTCGCCAAGGGCGCCTTGACGGTCAATATCAATGCGCGCTATGCGCTCGGAGATGCGGGGCGAGCGCATGCCGATCTCGAATCCGGCCGAACAACAGGCTCGTCGATTTTGATTCCTTGAGCGAACCGGCCTGCCGGGGGTTCTCGGCCAGCTACAAAGCAAAAAGGCCCGCAGGTGAGCGGGCCTTTTTGCTTTCGAGGCGTCAGAGGCGGTTATTTTTTACGGTTGATTTCCAGCTGGGCATCAACCAGGGAGACGATTTCATCGATCACTGGGTGGTGCAGGCCTTTTTGGGCCGCGATGGATTGAACCATTTTGTCGACACGCTCAATGTTGTGGGCGCCACCGAACAAGGCGCGGGCAGCCGAGGACGGGCTGGCCAATCCTTGCGCTGCTGCAGCGTATTTCTCAAACGGGACCATGTCCGAATCCGAGGCACCGAGTGTTTTGCACAGGTCGCTGACCCAGTCGTAAACAGCCCGGGTGGCTTCTAGGTCGGAGTGAACTGCGTCCTTGATGGGGCGCATGCCTTGAGCGGTGATGCAGCGGTAGTTGCCGGCCAGCAACATGCTCCATTTGGCCAAGGGCACAAACACCGAATCATGGACTTTGAGCTTGACTGGCAGCTCAAGCATTTCGCCATTGACTTCCAAGCGGGCGGCGCCAATGTCGGCTTCGAGCTTGCGCAGGATGTTGGTGTGGGCCTCGGAGTCAAAACGCGCAGCTTTGAAGTTGGTGGGCA
Source organism: Burkholderiales bacterium (assembly GCA_964202765.1). GTDB lineage: Bacteria > Pseudomonadota > Gammaproteobacteria > Burkholderiales > Burkholderiaceae_C > CAXNKH01. The sequence continues at coordinate 12,803 of CAXNKH010000004.1, forward strand.
GGCGGACTTGCAACACGTTGACTTTTTCTTCTGGTGGGCGGAAAGCTTGTGGATCAGGGCTGCACAGCGTCATGAACGCGGGGTCGAAGCCGTCCCAGACGGTGGCGTCGGCAAAACTGCTGCGCAGGGTCTCGGTCGAGACGCCGGGCAGACGGGCTAAGTAGGGCAGGGGCGGCATGTTCATGATGGACATGCAAGGCACCTTGGATTTGGCGACCAGTTCGAGCAGCTCACGCACGCCGGGTGAGCGGTACTGCGGCTCTTGCATGGCCAAGCCGACCAGGTCGAAATCTGCAGGGTTCACGGCGCCAGGAGCGGCGGCGGAGATCTTGCCCGGCAGCTTGCGCGAATCGATTTCAACCAGACCTTCGCGGCCCTTGACGGGCATGCGAACACGAATGCCTTCCTGGTTGATGACATCGACCTCGGCTGGCAGGCAAACCAGGGTGACATTGTGTCCTGCCATCAGCATTTTGCTGGCCAGCAAGGAACCATAGGAGGCGCCCATGATCAAGATGTTATAGGGTTTGCTCATCGCAGTGGGTCCTCGAAAATAATGGAGATAACGTTTGCTTGACACCTGCCGGCGTCTTGACGTGTAGAGTTTTGCGTCGTGTCCCGGCCTTGGGGAAGGCCAGTTTTACGCTCTGAATTATAGCGCGCAGGCTGCCAGGCGCGGCACTCTCTGGTGCGGTTTAGCCCAGCTGACCCGAGTTGTAGTCCTGCACCGCCTGCATCAGTTCTTGCCGTGTGTTCATGACAAACGGCCCGTGTTGCGCAATGGGCTCCTGCAGCGGCCGGCCCGCTATCAGCAGCGCCCGCATTGGCGCGCCCTGGGGCTTGGCCTGTAACACCACGCCATCACCTTCATTTTCCAAAATGGCCATGCGCAGTCGCGGCACAAGGCTGGCTGCGCCTGTAGCGTCGAGCACGTCCAGCGCACCGCGGTAAACGTAAATAAAGGCGTTGTGCTGGTCCAGTAACACCTGGCTGAAGGTCGCACCATTGCCGGGGAAATGCAGGTCCAGGAACAGGGGCTCGGTCGGGAACAGCTCGGCTGTTCGATGCATGGCGCCAGCCACGCCGTGGCTGCTGCCCGAAATCACCCGCACCCGCACGCCCTGTTCGGTTGTCAACTCCGGGATCTCGTTGCTCTCGAAGTCACGGTACCAGGGCGCACACATTTTGTCTTTGCCCGGCAGATTGAGCCAGAGCTGGAAACCCTCCATCACGCCCTCTTCTTGCTCGGGCAGCTCGCTGTGAATCAGGCCGCGCCCCGCAGTCATCCACTGCACCCCACCGTTTTGCAGCAGGCCCTCATGGCCCGCACTGTCTTTGTGCCGCATGCGCCCGGCAATCATGTAGGTGATGGTCTCAAACCCCCGGTGCGGGTGATTGGGAAACCCGCCGATGTAGTCCTTGGGGTCATCGCTGGCAAAGTTGTCCAGCATCAAAAACGGGTCCAGTCTTTGCTGCAGGTCTTGCGTGAGAACGCGCGTCAGTTTGACGCCAGCGCCGTCGGTGGTGGCTTGGCCGGTGATCAGGCGCTCGACACGCCGCGGTGAAATTGGGATTGTGCTGGAAATCATGGTTTGGATTACACCGCAAATCTCGCGTTGGGCGCAGAACATTGGTCTGTATTGCTGCCGCAAATGCTTGCTTGGTGCGCTTGTTTTGAGGCCGGCGCGGGGCCCTCTGCCGGCGATAAAACTGGTGCCGAAAGCGAAAAGTTTTTTGACAAGAAAATGTCCTAGCATCAGCCAATTTAATATGTAAGTATGCGCCAGCCAACTTGGAAAGCTTGTCGGCAGTAGCCCTTGTCTCCCCCGGCTTGCGCCGAGCCGGTTAAAATCCTGCTTTTCTTCTGCCTGGTTGCGCCCCGAGCGCGGCCCGATGTCCCATGTTGTACCCAGAGAGTTTCGACGTCATCGTTGTCGGCGGCGGTCATGCCGGCACCGAGGCCGCGCTGGCGGCTGCGCGCATGGGTTGCAAGACCTTGTTACTGACCCACAATATCGAGACCCTGGGTCAGATGAGCTGCAACCCCTCGATCGGTGGCATTGGAAAAGGCCATTTGGTCAAGGAGGTGGACGCGTTGGGCGGCGCCATGGCGGCTGCTACCGATGAGGGGGGCATCCAATTTCGAATTCTCAACTCCAGCAAGGGGCCGGCCGTGCGCGCCACCCGGGCCCAGGCCGACCGGATTTTGTACAAGGCTGCGATTCGCCGGCGACTCGAGAATCAACCCAATTTGGTCTTGTTTCAGCAAGCGGTAGACGACTTGATGGTGGAGGGCGACCGGGTGGTCGGCGCGGTGACTCAGGTCGGTATTCAGTTTCGCAGCCGTACTGTGGTTTTGACGGCGGGCACTTTCTTGGACGGCAAAATCCATGTGGGCATGAACCATTACGCCGCGGGCCGGGCCGGGGATCCGCCCGCCGTCAGCCTGAGTGCGCGACTCAAGGAGCTGAAGTTGCCGCAAGGCCGATTGAAAACCGGCACGCCGCCGCGGCTCGACGGCCGCTCGATTGACTTCAGCAAGTGCCAGGAGCAACCGGGTGATGGCATGGCCGGCGGTATGAGCCCGCATTTGCCGGTGTTCAGCTTCATGGGCCGGGCGGCACAGCATCCGAGGCAAATGCCTTGCTGGATCACGCATACCAACGAGCGCACCCACGACATCATCCGTTCTGGCTTTGACCGCAGCCCGATGTTCACAGGGAAAATTGACGGGGTCGGACCACGCTATTGCCCCAGCGTAGAAGACAAAATCAACCGCTTTGCCGACAAGGAAAGCCACCAGATTTTCCTTGAGCCCGAGGGGCTCACGACCCATGAGTATTACCCCAACGGAATTTCCACCAGCTTGCCGTTTGATATTCAGTACGCGCTGGTGCGCTCCATGGCTGGATTGGAGAATGCCCATATTTTGCGGCCGGGCTATGCCATCGAGTACGACTACTTCGACCCGCGCGCGCTCAAATCAAGCTTCGAGACACGGGCTATCGCCGGACTTTTCTTTGCCGGGCAAATCAACGGCACAACGGGTTACGAGGAGGCTGCGGCCCAGGGCTTGTTTGCCGGCATCAATGCGGCGCTGCAAGCGGGCGCCAACACATCTTGGCAGCAGGATAGCTGGGTGCCGGGACGCGACCAGGCTTACCTCGGCGTTTTGGTCGATGACCTGATAGCCAAGGGCGTGACCGAGCCGTACCGCATGTTCACCAGTCGCGCCGAGTTTCGTTTGCAGCTGCGTGAAGACAATGCCGACTTGCGCCTGACCGAAGTGGGCCGCCAGCTGGGACTGGTAGACGACCTGCGCTGGGATGCTTTCAGTCGCAAGCGGGATGCTGTTTCACGTGAAACCGAGCGACTGCGCTCGCTCTGGGTCAGCCCCAAAAACCTGAATGCCGCAGAGGCGCAACGCGTTTTGGGTCAGCCCGTAGAGCACGAATACCGGCTGGCGGATTTGTTGCGTCGGCCCGATGTGAGCTATCGCGCTTTGATGTCAATCAACGACGGCCAGTTCGCCATGCCGGAGCTTTCGATGGCGGCGGCTGTTTCACGTGAAACGGAGGCCGGGGAATTTATTGCCTCGGTGGTGGAGCAGGTTGAGATTTCGGCCAAGTATTCGGGGTATATCGAGCGTCAGCGCGATGAGGTAGGGCGGGCGGCGCATTACGAAAACCTCAAATTACCCGAAGATCTGGACTACAGCCAGGTAAGCGCCTTGAGCATCGAGGCTCGCCAGAAACTGCAAAAACACCGCCCAGAAACCCTGGGCAAGGCCTCGCGCATTTCTGGCATCACGCCAGCGTCAATTTCCTTGCTTTTGATTTTTCTGAAAAAAAGTCGCTGGAAAACCGCTGTGCAGGGCGAGCGCCAGCCTGCGGTGTCTTGATGCGTGGCCTCGAGCTCGAGTTGCGGGCCGGCTTGCGGGCGTTGACCCTGGGCTTGGCGGGCGAGCAGGTTGGGCAGTTGCTCGACTATCTGGCCTTGATTCAAAAGTGGAACAAGGTGTACAACTTGACCGCCTTGCGCGACCCGGCCCTGATGCTCAGTCATCACCTGCTCGATAGCCTGGCGGCAATCCCCTCGCTACAGCGGCATTTGGCTTTGGCGGCGTCTGCAGCCGGGGTGCCACCACAGCGCTTGCTGGACGTGGGTGCTGGTGCCGGCTTGCCGGGCGTGGTGATTGCCATTTGTTGCCCTCAGGTCCGGGTTGATTGTGTTGACGCTGTCGCAAAAAAAGCGGCTTTCATTCAGCAAGTGGCGCTTGCCCTGAAGCTGCCCAACTTGCGCGGTGTTCATGCACGGGTCGAGGGTTTGCCGCAACAGCAAGCCGCTTATGACGTGGTCGCTTCCCGCGCCTTTGCCGCGCTGGCAGACTTTGTCAGCTGGTCAGCTGATGCCTTGGCGCCAGGAGCGGTCTGGTTGGCCATGAAGGGTAAAACTCCCGAGGACGAAATGGCCCAGTTGCCTGTGGGGGTTGAAGTGTTTCACGTGGAGCCCCTGACCGTTCCGGGATTGGATGTCCAGCGCTGCCTGGTTTGGATGCGAAAAACAGCGGCCTCAACCTAACGTAAACTCAGGCCTTCATTTCGAAGAGGGCTGGCATGTTTGGCGTAGCCGATTACGGCGCTTTTGCCGTTGCAATCATCGTTTTTTTACTGATACCCGGTCCTGGAAACCTGGCCCTGATCAACTCGACGGGCAAGGGCGGGGTGCGGGCTGGACTGGCTGCGACCTTGGGTGTGATCGTTGGCGACCAGGTGTTGATGTGGCTGGCCGTGGCCGGCGTGGCGACCTTGTTAGCGGCTTATCCGGGGGCTTTTCAGGCGGTGCAATGGCTGGGCGCCTTGTACTTGGCCTGGCTCGGCGGGAAAATGTTGCTGGCCAAGCCAGGGGACGCGCCTGTGTTGAACATCAGGCCCCGCCACTATGTTCAACAAGCGTTCACGATTACTCTGTTCAACCCCAAGGCGATCGTTTTTTACATGGCATTTTTCCCGTTGTTTGTCGATCCGGCGCAGCACCTGGGGCTTGCCACTTTTGGCGTGATGGCGATGACCATTGCCGCGTTGACTTTTCTCTATGGCTTGACCGTGGTCTTGCTCACCCACTTTCTGGCGCAGCGACTCCGCGCCAATCCGCTGATCGCCCAGCTGCTGGGAAAACTTGCCGGCTTGTTCATGCTGGGTTTTGGCATCAAGCTCGTGTTCTCGCGTTAAGCCTAACGAATTTCTGACCCTCACCCGAAAGTAGCCCATGGCCAAAATATTTTGTATCGCCAATCAAAAAGGAGGCGTCGGCAAGACCACCACCACGGTCAATCTGGCTGCGGGCCTGGCCAAGCTGGGCCAGCGGGTGTTAATGGTCGAC
>CAXNKH010000005.1:0-17383 GCA_964202765.1 Burkholderiales bacterium
GCGGGCACAACCGGCACAGCCGGCACGGTTGTCGACGCTGACGGTGCAGCTGGCACGGTCAACGGCTTGGTTTTGTTTTTGTCGGGGATGTCAATCGGGATATCGATCGCAATCGGACGCGGCTGTTGATCAAACACCAAGGGAACTCCGATCACACCCAAGCTGACCAACACGGCTGTACCCAACAGTCGATGCTTAGCGCGTTTGCGAATGTCATCAATGCTTTCAGACGCAACAACGGTGGCTTGGTCATCCCCACCCTTACGAATTTTAAAAAAAGCCATGGTGCGAGCTCAAGGGTTGATATGTTGGGCTTGAAGGCGTGGCACGCCCTCCTTCAAAATGCCACCCACCGTGTAGAACGATCCGAACACCACGATTCTATCAGCGGGGTCAGCCGCCCGAACGGCAGCCCGCAGCGCTTGCATGGCATCGGTAAAAGTCTGGGTCGAAGACTTACTCTGGGGATTTTGATCGCGCCAGATCCGTTCCAGTTGCAGGGCCTTTTCGGCTCTAGGCGTCGGCAAATCAGTGAAATACCAGTGTTCAATCAAGGGGGAAATCCGCTCCAGCATGGGCTTCATGTCCTTGTCCGCCATGGCGCCGAATACAGCGTGGGTGGAAGGGAAATAGCCCATGGCGTCCAGATTGGCCGCCAGCGCCGCCACTGAATGCGGGTTGTGTGCCACATCGAGCACCAGGCTGGGTTGACCCGGAACGATCTGAAAGCGCCCGGGTAACTCAACAAAAGCCAGCCCGTTTCGAATCGCCTGCGCCGTCACGGGAAGTCGTTCGCGCAGCGCCGTCAGGGCCGCCAGCACGCCGGCGGCATTGATCAGCTGGTTGGCCCCCCGCAGTGCCGGGTAAGCCAGGCCGCTATATCGCCGCGTATCTTTGGCCCCCACGCTGGCCGCTTCGCATGCTGCGCTGCCTGCCGAGGGGGCTGTACGGCTTTGGGACGGCCCGGCGCCCGCACGCCCTACCCAGCCCCACTGCTGCTTGTCGCCCTCGACGTTGAAGTCACGGCCCAGTCGCCACAAATCGGCTCCGATCTCGACCGCGTAGTCCAGTACCGATTGCGGCGGCATCGGGTCGCTCACCACCACCGGCCGCGCAGCACGCATGATGCCGGCCTTTTCGCGGCCAATACTCTCGCGATCGGGTCCCAAGAATTCCATGTGATCGAGGTCTATGCTGGTGATGACTGCGCAATCAGCATCGATGACATTGACCGCGTCAAGCCGCCCACCCAAGCCGACTTCGAGAATGGCAACTTCGAGCTGAGCTCTGACCATCAGATCGAGGATCGCCAGGGTGGTGAATTCGAAATAACTCAGGGACATCGTCCCCCTGGCCTGTTCGACCCGGGCAAAAGCCTCCATCAACTCGCCCGCAGCAATCTCCGCGCCTTGCAGTCGCAAGCGCTCCTCAAACCGAACCAGGTGGGGCGAAGTGAAAACGCCGCAGCGGTAACCAGCCTGCTGGAGAGTGGACTCCAGCATGGCGCAAGTCGACCCCTTGCCATTGGTGCCGGCCACGGTGATGACCGGGCAGTCAAAGCGAATGTCCATGCGCTGCGCCATGGTTTTCACGCGCTCTAGGCCCATGTCAATGGCCTTGGGGTGCAGCTGCTCGATGTAGGCCAGCCAGTCGGGCAGGGTGAAGAGGTTGTGCGTTGTCATACTTGGGGATTGTCGCGCAGCCTTGCGGGGGTGACCCTAAAATCGACCCATGACCACCATTTACGGCATCCCCAATTGCGACACCGTCAAGAAATCCCGCGCCTGGTTTGAGGAACACGGTATGGCCTATACCTTTCACGACTTCAAAAAACAAGACGTTCCTGAACTGGCGCTGAACGCGTGGATCACCGCACTCGGCTGGGAAGCTCTGGTCAACAAAAAGGGAACCACCTGGCGCAAGCTCGACGCCGCGACTCAGGCCGGCGTGACCTGCGCTGCCAGCGCCACGGCCCTGATGCGGGCCCACCCCTCAGTGATCAAACGGCCGGTGGTGGTGGGCACAACGGTCATCAGTGTGGGCTATTCGCCGCAGGTTTTTGCATCATTGCTCAACCAGTCCTAGTGCGGCCCTAGAGCAGCATTGTCCAAAACCGTTCCGGCACAAGCCTTAAAATCACCGCCCATGACAACCACTTCTTTCCCCAACGTCACCCTAACCACAGCCGCCAATGTTTATTTCGACGGCAAATGCGTGAGCCACAGCTTTGCTTTGGCCGATGGCACCAAAAAATCAGTCGGCGTGATTCTTCCCGCAGGCCTCACTTTCAACACTGGCGCGCCCGAAATCATGGAATGCGTGTCGGGTTTCTGCGAATACAAGCTCGCTGGCAGCGAAGCTTGGGTCCCTTCGTCGACGGGTGAGAAATTCAGCGTTCCGGGCAACTCCAAGTTCGAGATCCGGGTCAGCGCGGCCTACCACTACATCTGCCATTTCGCCTGAACGCCAGGCCCGAACCGAGAACCTGCCATGGCCACCATTCTCCAAAACCTGCCCCTCGGCCAAAAAGTTGGCATTGCCTTTTCCGGTGGTCTGGACACCAGTGCCGCGCTGCACTGGATGAAGCGCAAAGGCGCCCTGCCCTACGCCTACACCGCCAACCTAGGCCAGCCCGATGAAACCGATTACGACGAAATCCCCCGCAAGGCCATGGAATATGGCGCCGAAAAAGCACGCCTGATCGACTGCCGCAGCCAGCTCGCCAGAGAAGGCATTGCAGCGCTGCAAGCTGGCGCTTTTCATATTTCAACCGCAGGCGTGACTTACTTCAACACCACGCCGCTGGGCCGGGCTGTAACTGGCACTATGCTGGTGGCCGCCATGAAGGAAGACGACGTCAACATCTGGGGTGATGGCAGTACCTTCAAGGGCAACGACATCGAGCGCTTTTACCGCTACGGTTTGCTGACCAACTCGGCACTAAAAATCTACAAACCCTGGTTGGACCAGCTGTTTATCGACGAACTCGGTGGTCGCACCGAAATGTCGGCCTTCATGACACAACATGGTTTTGGCTACAAGATGTCGGCCGAAAAGGCCTACTCCACCGACTCCAATATGCTGGGTGCCACCCACGAAGCCAAAGACCTTGAACAGCTCTCCAGTGGCATGAAGATCGTCAACCCCATCATGGGCGTGGCGTTCTGGAGGGACGATGTCTCAGTCCCCCGCGAAGAGGTCAGGGTCCGCTTTGAGGAAGGCCAACCGGTGGCTCTCAACGGTCAGCGTTTTGAAGACCCGGTGGCGCTGCTGCTGGAAGCCAACCGCATCGGCGGACGGCATGGCCTGGGCATGAGCGACCAGATCGAGAACCGGATCATCGAAGCCAAGAGCCGCGGTATCTACGAAGCGCCCGGCCTGGCGCTGTTGTTCATCGCTTACGAGCGCCTGGTCACTGGCATCCACAACGAAGACACGATAGAGCAGTACCGTGACAACGGTCGCAAGCTCGGTCGCCTGCTGTACCAGGGTCGCTGGTTCGACCCACAAGCCATCATGCTGCGCGAAGCCGCCCAACGCTGGGTGGCGCGCGCCATCACTGGCGAAGTAACGATCGAACTGCGCCGCGGCAACGACTATTCGCTGCTCAACACCGAATCGGCGAATCTGACCTATGCACCCGAACGACTGAGCATGGAAAAAGTGGAAAACGCCCCGTTCTCCCCGCTGGATCGCATCGGCCAACTGACCCTGCGCAACCTCGACATCACCGACACCCGCGCGAAGCTCGGCATCTACGCCAAAACCGGACTACTGTCTGCGGGCACGGGTTCGGAATTGCTGAATCTGGGCCAGGACGAGAAGTAAACTTAAACTCTTTGTTCCTTGCGACTTTTTGAAAAGCCACCTTCGCAGGTGGTTTTTTTGCTGCAATGCGCCACTGCGGGCGTGACATGCCGGGACGTGCGCCCGGCAACGCAGTAACTTTCTCTTGTTTCGCCAAGAGAAAGTCACCAAAGAGAAGTACCTCGCCCGCCGGGGCGAGACCCGGCTTGCTGGTCCCGCCGGACAAGCACTCAGACAAAAACTCAAACCACGACAGGTTCGGGCTCCAGCATGATGCCAAAGCGCTCATAGACGCTGGTCTGAATCGCTTTGGCCAGGGTCATGACTTCGCCACCGGTGGCAGCAGCGGCGCCAATTTCAATGCCGCCACGGTTCACCAGTACCAGCGCCTGTTTTTCATAAACCCCGGCCAGGCCGACTGACTTGCCGCGCCAGCCACAGGCGTCAATCAGCCAACCGGCGGCCAGCTTGACGCTGCCATTGGCCAAAAGGTAGTGAACTATTCTGGGGTCGCGGGCGATGATGTCGGCACATTGCTCGGGGCTCACGGTCGGGTTCTTGAAGAAGCTCCCGGCGTTGCCAATCCGCGCCGGATCGGGCAGCTTGGCGCGTCGTATCTCACAAACCCACTGGCAAATATCCTGGGCACAAGCCTTGGCCTGGCCTGACTCGGCCAATTTTCTCTCCAGATCAAGGTAGCTCAGCACCGGTCGCCACAATTTTGGTAAGCGAAAACGAACCCGGGTAATCAGGGCTCGCCCTGCCAGACCCAAGCCGCGATCCCCACCCCCATGCTTGAACACCGAATCCCGGTAACCAAAAGCACATTGGCCATGGTTCAAGGTGAAGGGGTGACCGGTTTGCAAATCCACCGCGTCCAATGACTCGAAAACATCCTGCAGTTCGACCCCGTAAGCGCCAATGTTCTGAACTGGCGCTGCACCCACCGTACCGGGAATCAACGCCAGATTCTCCAGCCCCGGATAACCCTGTTCCAGGGTCCAGGTGACGAAATCGTGCCAGTTCTCACCGGCTTCGGCCTCGACAATCCAATGTTTGGGCCGGTCTTCGAGCAGACGTCGCCCCATCAGCTCAACCTTCAGAACCAAGGATTTAACGTCACCCGTCAGGATGATGTTGCTGCCACCGCCGAGGACAAATTTGGGATGGGGACCGAGTAGCGGGTCTTGCAAGATTTGCCCGACCTCGGCCTGGTTGCGCACGCGAACCAAGGTATGGGCCTTGGCCACGATGTGAAAGGTGTTGCAAGCCTGCAGGGGAACGTTTTTCTCGACTAACATTGGTTCAATTCTCTCACCTGACCTGTTTCTTGGAATTTGCCATGCCCTCTTTTGATACTGTTTGCGAAGCCAACCTGCCCAAAGTTAAAAATGGGGTGGACAACACGGCCAAAGAAATCGCCACCCGTTTTGATTTCAAGGGAACGCCCGCAGCCATTGAAATCAAGGACAAGGAAATCACCCTGATCGGTGATGCCGAGTTTCAACTGACGCAGATTGAAGACATCCTGCGCAACAAATTGACCAAGCAGGAAGTGGATGTGCGTTTTTTAGAGAGGGGCGATGTACAAAAAATCGGCGGCGACAAAGTCAAGCGGGTAATCAAGGTGCGCAACGGCATTGAGGCCGAGATGTCCAAGAAAATCCAGCGACTGATCAAGGCCAGCAAACTCAAGGTGCAGGCCTCGATTCAGGGTGATGCGGTCCGAGTTAACGGCGCCAAACGCGACGATTTACAAGCCGCCATGGCACTGATCCGCAAGGACATCGCCGACCTGCCTTTGAGCTTCAACAACTTCAGAGACTAACTTTTGTTAGCACCCAGCCTGGATTCCGTGCCCTTGATCAACCGGGAAATGTTTGGCCCATGGCGACCGATCAGTAACATGGACATCAGACACAGAATCAGTAAAACACGCTTGTCCATGTACCAGGCCAGGCCATCGCCAAACACATAATAAACAGGGGCAAATACCGCTGCCACCAGCGAGGCCAGCGATGAATACCGGGAAAAATACGCAATGATCAGCCAACTCAGCAAGCAGGCTAGGCCCAAAATCCAGTGAACCCCCAGCAAAACTCCCAGCGCCGTGGCCACGCCTTTGCCACCTTGAAAGCGGAAATACACCGGGTACATATGGCCCAAGAAAGCCGCCAGCGCCACCAGCGCCAGCGTCCCCTCGGCCAGCCCATAGGGTTTGCCATAGAACTGAACCAAAATCACCGGTAGCCAGCCCTTGATGGCATCGAGCAGCAAGGTGACAACGGCAGCCAGCTTGCTGCCCGAGCGCAGCACATTGGTCGCGCCCGGGTTCTTGCTGCCATAGCTGCGCGGGTCACTTAAGCCCATGACACGGCTCACGATGACCGCGAACGACAACGAGCCGATCAGGTAGGCGGCCATTGCCACCAGCAGGGGATAGAAGTTTTGCATTGAGTCCAACAGGGTCTCCTCACTGAGTGTCACTGAGCCGGGTCGCGCATTTCCCAGCGCAGACGATCAATCTCCCTTAGCAATTCAGGCGACAGCGTCGTCCCCCAGGCGTTGAGGTCTTCATCGAGCTGGGCTACCGAAGTCACGCCAACGATGGTACTGGCAACCTGCCATTTGGTGTAGCAAAAAGCCAGCGCCAGCTGGATCGGCGTCAGGCCATGGTCACGCGCCAGTGCGTTGTAACGGCGTGCGGCGGTCAGAGACTCCGGCCGGCCCCAGCGCTGTTTTCGCATCGACTCGAACTTGGCGATGCGACCCTCTTTGGGCGCGTTAGGACCCGTGAAACCGTCGCTGTCGTATTTTCCCGTCAACAAACCGAATCCCAGGGGCGAATAGGCCAACAAAGACACGCCAAGCCGGTACAGGGTCTCATCGAGTCCGTTATCCACCACGCGATTGATCAGACAGTACGGGTTCTGCACGGTGGCCACCCGTGGCAGACCATGCTGTTCGGCCAGGCGAACAAATTCATGCACACCGTAGGGTGTTTCATTGGAGAGACCGATGGCTCTGACCTTCCCCGCCTTGACCAGACGGCTCAGCGCCTGGAGTTGATCGTGAATCGAGGTGGCCTCTATGTCTTTGGCTGGATCGAAGTAAACCCCTCCGAAAGCGGGCACATGACGCACCGGCCAATGGATTTGATAGAGGTCAATGACGTCAGTTTGCAATCGCTTCAGACTGGCATCGCAAGCTGCAGCAATGTCGCTTGCCGTCAGATCCGGCAGGCCGTTGCGGATCCACTCCATGCCGCGCGCCGGCCCAGCCACTTTGCTGGCCAACACCAGCTTGTTGCGTGCGCCCGGTGTTTTTGCAAACCAGTTGCCCAGAATGGTTTCAGTGGAACCATAGGTGGCGGCACGGGCCGGCACCGAATACATTTCGGCCGTGTCAACAAAGTTGATGCCACGCGCCAGCGAGTGGTCTAGGATGGTGTGGGCTGCGGCCTGGTCCACCTGTTCGCCAAAGGTCATGGTCCCCAAGCAGACCGGGGTCACCTGCAGATCACTCGTTCCAAGCTGTATTGTTTTCATGTTCTAGGCCGTCTAAAAAAAATGCCAAGTCTAAGGCTGGGCTGACTGATCCGACGGCTTAGCCAAAACTTTTAAGCTCAATCGTTCGCGCTCCTCCTCCTGCAAGCGCAGCACGCGCCGCTTTACCTTGCCGGTAGTGGTCATGGGCAGCGCCTCGACAAACTCAATCTCCTTGGGGTACTCGTAAGGGGCGAGCTTGCCCCTGACATGGGCCTGCAATTGATCCACCAGGCTGGCATCGAAAGCAGCGGTTTGGTCAGGGCGTTTGGAGCGTTCCAACAGATAGTCGGGCGCCAACACCACATACGCCTTCACCAGCGCACCGCGCTCGGCATCGGGCTTGGGCACGACAGCCGCATTGGCCACCGCCGGATGCTTGACCAGGCAATTCTCGATCTCGCCGGGACCGATGCGGTAGCCCGCAGCTTTGAACACATCATCGGCGCGGCCCTGGTACCAGAGATAGCCCTGGGCATCGCGCAGAGCCAGGTCGCCGCTGCGGCACCAATCCCCCGTGAACTTGTCCCGGGTCGCGGCCTCGCTTTTCCAGTAACCTAAAAAGAAAATCGGGTCGGCTACACCGTGCACATCGAATCGGTTCAAGGCCACATCACCCACCACACCGACCGGACACTCCCGCCCCGTCTCATCAATCACGGCCACCCGGTGGCCCGGATAAGCCTTGCCCATGCTGCCGGGCTTGGCCGGCCACAAGCGACTGCAATTGCCCACGATGTAATTGATTTCGGTTTGACCAAACATTTCGTTGACGGTCACGCCCAATTCCTGCTGGCAGTAGTCAAAGACCGCGTCCCCCACCGCCTCGCCCGCGCTCATGATGGCCTGCAACTTGAGCCTGAAATGCTGCCGTGGCTGGGCATAGGCTTTCATCATGGCCTTGAGCGCTGTGGGAAACAAAAAACTATGGGTCACCCCGTGGCACTGCATCAACTCGAAGGCGAGCTGCGGACTGAAGCGCCCGTTGAATGCCACGATCGGACGTCCAAAATAAAGGGTCGGCAGCAAAGCGTCCATCAAGCCGCCGGTCCAGGCCCAATCTGCAGGACTCCAGAAAACGCTAGGTGTTTTCGGGTCCCGCAGACTGGAAGTTGCCCCAAGCGTGCTCGCCCCGGGGTCAAATCCAAACCAATTCTGGCTGCAAACAAAACCACTGAGGTTGCCAATCAAAGCGCGGTGTGGAATCAAGGCGCCCTTGGGGTTACCGGTGGTGCCGCTGGTGTAGATCAGCACTGCGGGATCATCGGCAGCGGTATTCACCAGCGCAAACTCAGGGGGGTGCTGGCTCAGCAAGTCGGCGTAATCGAAATCGGAAGAACTGGCAGCAGCGCCCAAGCCGATGAGCTGACGCAAACTGGGGCAAGTGCCACGAACGGAGTGCACATTGGCGATTGAACTTTCATCACAAATCGCCAGCACCGTCTCACTGTCTTGCAACCTGTATTGCAGCGCCTCGGGCCCGAACAACATGGACAGGGGCATGGCCACCGCCCCCATTTGCAAAATAGCCATATAGGCCACAGCGGTCTCGAAGCGCTGGGGCATGACAATGGCAACCCGGTCACCCCGCGACACACCCAATGCACCCAAGGCAGCTGCCAGTCGGCTGGCCTGTTGTTGCAGATCCCCATAGGAATAGACCCGTGCCGGACCGGCCGCCTGATGTTCAATCACGGCGATTCGGCTCTCGGCGAGCGGCGCTTGAGCCCAGCGCCGGCTGCATTGCTCGGCCATATTGAAGCGCTCCGGCACCAGCCAGCGAAAATTGCGGTGCAGCGCTGGGTAGTGATCGGCTTGATTGGTCGGGTTTATAGTTCGCTTCATTTAATTGGTTGAGGACAGAGCTAAAGGTCTGTCCCACAAATTCCTCGTATTAGTTGGAGACAGAGCTAAAAGTCTGTCCTACAAGTTTTTCTAATCAGTTGGGGACAGAGCAAAATTGCTGCGCAATTCTTGGTCTGTCCCACAAGTTATCAGTATGTACCAAACCAAACGACAGTTTCGCAGCGGGTTTATCCCGATTCGCCATCTTGATTACCATGTTCTGAGCTGGGGCGAACCAAGTAGTAGCCGCTCGCCTTTGGTCCTGCTGCACGGCTGGATGGACGTGGCGGCTTCCTACCAATTTGTGGTCGACGCGCTAAGCGAAAACTTCATGACAGGACGCCACATCATCGCGCCCGACTGGCGTGGTTTCGGTCTGACGCGGTGCAAGACCGCCGACAATTTCTGGTTCCCCGATTACCTGGCCGACTTGGACTTTTTGCTCGATCAGTTCGCCCCCGAACAAGCAGTCGATTTGCTGGGTCACAGCATGGGCGGCAATGTGGCCATGCTCTATGCCGGCGTTCGCCCGGAGCGCATCCGCCGCCTCATCAATCTGGAGGGCTTTGGCATGCCAGCCACTCAGGCCGCGCAAGCCCCGGGCCGTTACGCACAATGGATGGATGACCTGAAACGGCTGCAACGCGGCGAACTGGCACTGAAAACTTACGATGACATCGCAGGTGTGGCGCAGCGCCTGATGAAAACCAACCCACGGCTGGATCAGGACAAAGCGCTGTGGCTGGCCCGCTTCTGGGCCAAAGAAAACTTGCAAGGTCAGTGGGAAATTCTCGGCCACCCGGGTCACAAGGTCAGCAGCGCCCAGCTTTACCGGGTCGACGAGATGCTGGAGATTTACCAACGCATCACTGCCCCGACCCTGTCGGTAGAAGCATCGAATAACCAGATGGCTCAGTGGTGGGACGGCAAATACAGCCTGGAGGAATACCACCAGAGGATCAAAAAAGTTCCCAATTTATCAACAACCCAAGTCAGCGACGCTGGCCATATGCTGCACCACGACCAACCCGAACAACTGGCCCGACTGATCGAGGACTTCTTGGGTCGGAACTATTGATCATTCCTAAATTCATGACAGCTCGGGGCGCTGGTTCTGCCTGAGACCCGCTAGCGTTCGAATGTCAAACCCAGATACAGGTTTCTGCTTGTTGGAGAGATCGGTGCGGCGCAAACCTTCGCCTACAAGTCGATCAGCTCAGGACTGGACAGAGTCCAGTCCGCAGACTAACTTGTACCTTCAAGTTAAGTCGGAACTAAAACGAAGTTTCAGTGCAGACTAACTTGTACCTTCAAGTTAAGTCGGAACTAAAATGCCCCTTAATCAGTTGAGGACAGAGCTGGTGCGCTGCGCGTCACTGCGGTCTGTCCCGCAAGCTTTAAACAAAAGGAATCATTCTCATGGACGCAGAACAAATCAACCTCATTGGCACCCAACTCGCTGACCTGGGCGAGCGCACCCTCGAGTTACGGGGGTATCTTTGACTACCCTGGCAAAGCTGAACGACTGAGAACGGTCAACGCTTCGCTGGAAGATCCCAGCGTCTGGAACGACCCCAAGCGCGCCCAGGAACTCGGGCGCGAAAAGAAATCGTTGGACGACGTGGTGATGACGCTCGACGACCTCACCCGCGAGCTGTCTGACAATTCCGAGCTCTACCAGATGAGCAAGGAAGATGGTGATTTGGCCGGACTGGAAACCATCAAACGCGAGACCACCAAACTCACCGCCAGCATCGAGAAGCTGGAATTCCGCCGCATGTTCAACAACCCGGCCGATCCCCTCAATGCGTTTCTTGATATTCAGGCCGGTGCTGGTGGAACCGAAGCTTGCGACTGGGCTAGCATGCTGCTGCGCCAATACCTGAAATACGCCGAGCGCAAGGGATTCAAGGCTACGATTGAAGAAGAATCGGCAGGTGACACCGCCGGCATCAAGGGCGCCACCATCAAGGTCGAAGGCGATTACGCTTTTGGCCTGTTACGCACTGAGACTGGCGTGCACCGGCTGGTGCGCAAATCGCCTTTTGATTCCTCGGGTGGCCGCCACACCTCGTTCGCTTCGGTCTTTGTCTACCCGGAAGTCGATGATTCGATCCAGATCGACATCAACCCGTCCGATGTTCGAACCGATACCTTCCGGGCCAGCGGTGCGGGCGGTCAACACATCAACAAGACCGACTCTGCCGTTCGCCTGACTCATATTCCCACCGGCATCGTGGTGCAATGTCAAGACGGCCGCAGCCAGCACAGCAACCGCGATGTCGCCTGGAAACGGCTGCGCAGTCGGCTCTACGACTTTGAAATGCGCAAACGCATGGAAGAGCAGCAGAAGCTGGAGGATTCAAAAACCGACGTGGGTTGGGGCCACCAGATTCGCAGCTATGTGCTCGACCAGAGTCGAATCAAGGATTTGCGAACCAATTACGAGACTTCGGCCACCCAGAAGGTGCTCGATGGCGATCTCGATCCATTCATTGAAGCTTCACTGAAGCAAGGGGTATAGATATGTTGCGTGAAGGAACCAGCACGGTGATCCGCCGAGAAGACTATGCAGCGCCTGCATTTTGGGTCGACACGGTTGACCTGACGTTCGACCTGGAGCCAGCCAAAACAAGAGTGCTCAACAAAATGACGCTGCGCCGCAACCCGGAGGTCACGGCGCAAGCGCTGCGACTTGACGGCGAAGACCTGAACCTGGCCCGGGTGCTGGTCAACGGCCAAGGTACTTCGTTTCGGATTGAAGGCCAGCAACTGGTGTTGGAGAACCTGCCCGAAGGCGTTACACCCTTCGATCTGGAAATTTTCACCACCTGTGTCCCGAACAAAAACACCAAGCTGATGGGCTTGTACGTCAGCAACGACTCCTTCTTTACCCAGTGCGAGGCCGAAGGCTTTCGTCGCATCACTTATTTCCTGGACCGACCCGATGTGATGGCCAGCTACAGCGTGACACTGCGCGCGGATCAGGCCAGGTACCCGGTATTGCTGTCCAACGGCAACCTGGTGGCGCAAGGCCGGCTCGACGATGGCCGTCATTTCGCCAAATGGGTCGATCCCCACAAAAAACCCAGTTACCTGTTCGCGCTGGTCGCCGGCCTGCTGGTGTGCCGCGAGCAGCGCATCAGTTCGCGCTCCGGCCAGGAGCATCTGCTGCAGGTCTATGTGCGTCCGGGCGACCTGGACAAGACCGAGCACGCCATGAACTCGCTGGTGGCCTCGATGGCCTGGGATGAATCGCGTTTTGGTCTGAGCCTAGACCTGGAGCGTTTCATGATTGTCGCCACCAGCGACTTCAATATGGGCGCCATGGAAAACAAGGGCCTGAACATCTTCAACACCAAGTACGTGTTGGCCAATTCGGCCACGGCCACCGACACCGATTACGCCAATATCGAAAGCGTGGTGGGCCATGAGTACTTCCACAACTGGACCGGCAACCGCGTGACCTGCCGTGACTGGTTCCAGCTCAGCCTGAAAGAAGGCCTGACGGTGTTTCGTGATCAGGAGTTCTCGCAGGATTTGGCGGGTAGTCCATCGGCCCGTGCCGTCAAACGGATTGAGGACGTTCGGCTGCTGCGTACCGCCCAGTTCCCAGAAGATGCCGGCCCCATGGCGCATCCGGTGCGGCCAGACCAGTACGCCGAGATCAACAACTTCTACACCGTCACCATTTATGAAAAAGGGGCGGAAGTGGTCCGCATGATGCAGACCCTGGCTGCCAATGCGGCGACTCAGACCTCCGGACGCTCTGGTTTCGCCAAAGGCATGGCCCTTTATTTCCAGCGGCATGACGGTCAGGCCGTGAGCTGCGATGATTTCGTGCAAGCCATTGCCGACGCCAACCCAGGCTCGCCGCTGCAGCAGCGGCTGGCCCAATTCAAACTCTGGTACTCACAAGCAGGAACCCCGCGTCTACAGGTCAACAGCCGCTATGACGCTGCGGCCCAAACCTACAGCCTGGACATTGCACAATCCTGCCCGCCGACACCGGGCCAAACAAATAAGCAAGCGTTCGTGATTCCATTGAGTCTGAGCCTGCTCGGACCTGAGGGATCGGCCCTGCCCCTGCAACTCGACTCAGAATCGGCGCCCGATGGACTCGAGCGCAGCCTGGTGCTATCCCAATCCAGTGAAACTTTCACCTTCATCAACATCGTCGTCGAGCCTGTTCCTTCGCTGTTGCGTGGCTTCAGCGCACCCGTGGTGTTGGACTACGGTTACAGCGACGCTGCATTGCTGACCTTGCTGGCACACGACAACGATCCTTTCAACCAATGGGAAGCCGGTCAACGGCTGGCCCTTAAGTGCGCGCTGCAAGCGATTCAGGGCCCAAACAACACTTTGAATGTGCTGAACCCGGCGTTAATCGAGGCACTGCGCAGCGTGTTGCGCCATCCCACGCTGGATGCGGCCTTCAAGGAACTGGTGCTGACCCTGCCTTCGGAAACCTATATCGCTGAACAGCTCGAGGTGGTCGATCCACAGCGCATTCATGCGGTGCGCGAAGCCATGCGTGAGCAGCTGGCGCAGGCGCTGCTGGCCGACTGGGAGTGGGCTTACGAGTCCCATCTAGACCGTGGTGGCTATAGCCCGGACGCCACTGCATCGGGTCGGCGCGCCCTCCAAGGCCTGGCCTTGGCCATGCTGTGCCTGGCAGCGCGCAACAGTGGCGACCTGGTCTGGCCGGGTAAGGCCTACCAGCGCTTCAACGATGCAGGCAACATGACCGAGCGCTTCAACGCACTGCAAGCCCTGGTCAGCAGCGGGCACGAGCTGGCCAGTGCGGCACTGACGCGCTTTCATGCTCAGTTCAAGGATGAGGAACTGGTACTGGATAAATGGTTTTCGCTGCAAGCCGGCGCCTGTGATCGCGGTGGTCAGGTGCTGCCGGCGGTGCGCCAGCTGATGGCCCACCCTGATTTCAACCTGCGCAACCCGAACCGGGCCCGCAGCGTCATTTTCAGTTACTGCAACGCCAACCCGGGCGGCTTTCACCGCAGCGACGCCGCCGGTTATGTGTTCTGGAGCGAACGCCTGATCGAACTCGATGTCATCAATCCGCAAGTCGCGGCGCGCCTGGCCCGGGGCCTGGACCGCTGGAAGAAACTGGCTGAGCCTTACCGCAGTGCTGCTCGTGAAGCTTTGTTGCGGGTTGCCGCCAAGCCCGACTTGAGCAACGATGTGCGCGAAGTTCTGGGCCATGCCCTGGCCGAGTAACATCGAGTCCACACTAGAAAATTGTCATGAGCACCAAAATATCGCTAACCCGCTACCTGGTTGAGAAACAACGCGTCGACGGCCACATCCCGTCTCAGCTGCGCTTGCTACTCGAAGTGGTGGCGCGTGCCTGCAAGAGCATCAGCCAAGCCGTCAACAAAGGTGCGCTTGGAGGCGTACTGGGAACGGCGGGTAGTGAAAACGTGCAAGGCGAAGTGCAGAAAAAACTCGACATCATTGCCAACGAAGTGTTGATCGAAGCCAATGAATGGGGCGGTCACCTCGCGGCCATGGCTTCCGAGGAAATGGACAGCATCTATGTGGTGCCGAACCGTTATCCCCGGGGTGAATACCTGCTGCTGTTCGACCCACTCGATGGCTCCAGCAACATCGATGTCAACGTCAGCATAGGCACCATTTTCAGCGTATTGAAAATGCCCGAAGGCGACCGTGGCGTCGACGAAGGCGACTTTCTGCAGGCCGGTCGCCAGCAAGTAGCCGCCGGCTACTGCGTTTATGGTCCGCAAACCACGCTGGTGCTGACCGTGGGCGACGGTGTGGCCATGTTCACCCTCGACCGCGAACAGGGCTCTTTCATCCTGACCCAGGAAAACGTCCAGATCCCGCCTGACACCAAAGAGTTCGCCATCAACATGAGCAACCAGCGGCACTGGGACGAACCCGTCAAACGCTACATTGATGAATGCCTAGAGGGCAAAGAAGGTCCTCGGGCCAAAGACTTCAATATGCGCTGGATTGCCTCCATGGTGGCCGACGTCCACCGCATCCTAACCCGTGGCGGCATCTTCATGTACCCCTGGGACAAGCGCGAACCGAATAAGCCCGGAAAACTGCGCCTGATGTACGAGGCCAACCCCATGAGCTGGCTGATCGAACAAGCCGGTGGTGCTTCCACCAATGGCCGGCAACGCATTCTTGATATTGAGCCGACCCAGTTGCACCAACGCGTCAGCGTGATTCTGGGTTCCAAAAACGAAGTCGAGCGCGTCACCAGCTACCACGATTCACGCTAGCAGGAGGACAGGCTCGCCATGCGACACCCTTCTCATGACTTACACAATTCTCACACAAATGAGCGTGTAAAATAGCCTTTACGCCGGCTTCGCAGTGACGGTGTTACCTACAGCCGGTGTAGCTCAGTCGGTAGAGCAGCTCATTCGTAATGAGAAGGTCGGGTGTTCGATTCATCTCTCCGGCACCAATAGAATCAAAAAAAGTCCGCCATCTAAACAGTAGCGGATTTTTTTCGGGCTAGCACCGGGCTAGCATGAGAATCAAAGATGGGCGGGGCTGCAGTGCTTCTCGACCCCCGGCCTACACTCGCGGCGCGTGTAGGGGGGGAGGGGTCTAGCTGCACATCGAACAACTGATGGTGCCCCACTCCCTCGCAAAAGCGCTTTTAGGCGGATTCGGTTTCGGGCGGTGCTAGCAGATCAGACACGGTTGTGTCGAGCCGACACATAGTGGACGGAAACTGCAACTAGGCGCGAAGCGCAGCGCGGCCTTGGCGGGATGCCTGAACTCCCATGGTGCCACCGGCTCAGTATCTTGCCACAGGCCAATGTGAGCCGCTGCGGCTTCTTTCTCGGCTGCGGCATAGGCTAGGCGGTCATCAGGCGACTGCTCGTGCCGTAGGCCTTGTAGTGCCACGCCATGCCACGTTTGACAGCGTATGGAGTTGGAAGTCATTACAACGCTGTTTAGACCTGTGGAAGGAAGCTGATGGTGTGTGTACCGCTAAATCCTACACATATGTACAGTTTCCTACGAACGGGGCCACCTATGGGAGAACTTCGGCAAGTTAGCTGAGGAGGACTTTCTTGAAATCCTCTAAGGAAACGCTGATTTAACAGCTTTGAATGTCTGCCGCCCACGACTTTGAGTCATCATATAGCTACAGCCACCCGACAAGAATCAACATGCAACAACTCAGCTTTGCCACTGCCGAACACCAAAGTAAGAAGCGCGTGACACGGCGTGAGAAGTTTCTTGCCGAGATGAGCCAAGTGGTGCCGTGGCAAAGGCTGATCGCAGCCATCGAGCCGCACTATCCTACGGGTCAACGTGAACGCCCGCCCATCGGACTGGAGCGGATGCTGCGCCTGTACTTCGTGCAGCAGTGGTACGGGTTGTCCGACGAGGCGCTGGAAGACGCGGTCAGTGACAGTGCGGCTATTCGTAACTTCGTAGGGATCGACCTGGGTCGAGAAGAAGCACCCGACGCCACTACGGTGCTCAAGTTTCGCCGGTTGCTCCAAGCCCATGCACTGAGTGAGCGGATGTTTACTGAGATCAACGCCCATCTGAGTGAACGTGGCTTGATGATGCGTGAGGGGACGATGGTGGACGCTACCATCATTGCGGCACCCCCATCGACCAAGAACAAAGCGCATGCACGCGACCCAGAGATGCACCAGGCCAAGAAGGGAAACGAATGGCGCTTTGGAATGAAGGCGCATATCGGTGCGGATGCGGATTCGGGTCTGGTCCACAGCCTTCACACGACAGCGGCCAACGAGAGCGACGTGGCGCATACCCATGAAGTGCTGCACGGTGAAGAAACGATGGTCTTTGCAGATGCGGGCTACACCGGCGTGGAGAAACGAGACGAGATTGTGCAAGCTCAAGCGGCTGGGGTGATTCACAGCGATATCAAATGGAGTGTGGCCAGTCGGCGCAGCACGATCACCAAAATGACTGAGGGAACACTCAAGATCCTTACCAAAGCGCTGGAGCGGGTGAAGGCCCAAATACGGGCGCGGGTGGGGCACCCCTTTCATGTGATCAAGAACTTGTTTCATTACAAAAAAGTTCGCTACAAGGGCTTGGCCAAAAATGAGGCGCAGCTGTATGCATTATTTGGTCTGGCCAACCTGGTGATTGCCAAAAAGAGGCTCATGGGTTGGGTGCCACAAGGAGTTGGTGCG
>CAXNKH010000006.1:0-16337 GCA_964202765.1 Burkholderiales bacterium
TCATTGCCGGTGCGCAGCGGTTGCTTGCCTGTCGCAAAAAAATTGGTGGCGAGAAACGCCAGCATGCTGATCATGCTGTCGGTGAGTGCAGTGCTGACTTCTTCGCCCTGACCACTGCGATTGCGCCGTACCAATGCAGCGAGAATACCCATGGCGGCATAAGCGCCCGCCACCAAATCGGAGATCGGCGGCGCGGCTCGCATCGGCGGGCCCTCGGCAGCCCCGTTAACACTCAAAAAACCGCTCATCGCCTGCGCAATAAAATCGAAAGAGGGCCGGTCTTTGTAGGGCCCATCAAGCCCGAAACCAGTGATATGGCAACTCACAATATCGGGTTTAAGGGCGATAAGAGCCTCGCGCCCAAAGCCCATTTTCTCCATGACGCCGGGCCGGAAATTGTTGACCACTACGTCAGCTTGACGGATCAAGTCGCGCAGAATCTGCAGGCCTTCGGGGCTGCGCAAGTCCAGCGTGAGCGATTTTTTGTTGCGGTTGAAGCTGGCAAAATACAAAGAAAATCCGTGTCGTGCCTCACCCTGTTGACGGATCGGGTCGCCTTCATCCGGGGACTCGATCTTGATCACTTCTGCCCCCATGTCTGCCAAAAACATGGAGCAAAACGGGCCTGAAATAATACGCGTCAGATCTACGACACGGATGCCTGCCAACTGCATTCGTTTACTCGAGCTTGACGCCAGATCCCTTCACGATACGGCCCCACTTGGCGTAATCAGAACGGACAAAAGCAGCAAAGTCTTCCGACGGCCCGCCTACTGGCGTTGCACCGCCGTTGATTATTTTTTCGCGCACTTCGGGCATCTGCAGTACCTTGTTGACTTCTTCATTCAAGCGGGCAATGACTACAGGCGGTGTACCTGCAGGGGCGAACAGCCCGAGCCAAATACCGGTATCGACTCCCTTGACGCCAGATTCTTCGAGTGTTGGCGTATTGGGCAACATAGCAGACCTTTTGGCTGTGGTTACCGCCACCGGTGTGAGCTTGCCGCCCCGGACCAGTCCCAAAACAGAAGGCACCGACATGATGGCCACATCAACCGACCCACCCATCACATCGGCTAGCGCGGGTGTAGCCCCTTTGTACGGCACCTGGAGTAGCTGAATTGTCGTCACTGACTTGAACAGTTCACCATATAAGTGACCCATGCTGCCATTGCCAGCAGTGGCCCAACTGATGCCGGGGGCAGCTTTGCCTTTTGCAATCAAATCCGCCACGCTCTTCAATCCGCCTTGCGCTCCTGCTGGCGGTACATTCGTGACCAACGCCAAGGGCGCTTCCGATACTTGAATAATCGGGGCAAAGCTTTTGATCGTGTCGTAGCCCACGTTGGCGTACAAATATGGGCCAAGCATCATGTTGTCCGATTGACCCATCACAATGGTGTAGCCATCGGGTGCCGATTGAGCTGCCAATGCGATCGCCAGATTGCCTGCTGCACCCGGGCGATTTTCCAATACGATCTGCCACTTGAGCGTCTCGGCCAACTTGGTACCAACCACACGGGACACGAAATCTGTTCCGCCACCTGGGGTAAAAGGAATCAATAAACGGATGGGTTTTGACGGGTAATCTTGCGCTTGCGCTGCAATCGACATCATGGCCAGTAAGATGCCAAGCATGGCGACTTTTGCGGGTTTCAATATCTTCATTGTGTTGCCTCCAGTTATTGGTTATGGGGTGGCTGCGGATCACCTGCTCCGCGTACATCTTAGCGTTCTCAAGAAAGCATTGGGAAATTATGAAGACTGATTTCAACATTGTGGTTCTTCCCGGCGATGGTATTGGCGTTGAAGTGATTGAGGCTACTTTGGCTCTGTTGGCCCCAGTACAACAGCGCTTTGGATTCAAGCTGAGCTATGACCGACGTCCGGGAGGTGCCTATCACTATCAGGAAACCGGGACTGCATTCCCCGATAGTTCAATGAAGGCCTGCGAAGATGCCGATGCCATTTTGTTCGGTGCCATGGGATGGCCTGATATCCGCTACCCTGACGGCACCGAAATTGCGCCTCAACTCGACTTGCGAGTCCATCTTGATTTATACGCTGGCGTTCGTCCCATTCGTGCCATTCCTGGTTTACCACTGCCACTCAGCGCGCCACAGTCCAAGGACATCGACCTGGTAATCATCAGGGAGTCAACTGAGGGCTGGTTCCATGCACGGGGTCGTGGCAAGAAGGGCTTCACCGTGAGCGGTGATGAGGCGGTCTACGACACTTGTGAGATATCGCGAAAAGCCACTGAACGACTGTTCAATTTTTCGTTCAAACTGGCTGCTGCTCGCAAACGCCGAAACCCGGCCAAGGGCAAAGTCAGCTGCATTGACAAGTCCAACGTATTCCTGGGGATGGCCTTCATGAACCAGATTTTTCATGAATGTTCCAAGACATATCCAGATATCGTCGCCGATCATTGCTATATCGACGCTTTCTGCCTCAATCTGATCCGTAAGCCTTGGGAGTTTGATGTCTGTCCGATGGAAAACCAATTCGGCGATATCACCTCGGATCTTGGTGCCGGTTTAATTTGTGGAATGGGTTATGCGCCGTCGGCCGACATCGGCGACAAGCACGCCGTGTTTCAGCCCTCACACGGAAGCGCTCCCGACATAGCGGGCAAAGGAATTGCCAATCCAATCGCGACTTTCTTGAGTGCGGCCATGATGCTGGAGTGGTTGGGCGAGCTGCACCGTAGTGAAAACTTGCTAGCAGCTTCTCAGTCGATTCAGGATGCTGTGGATTTTGTTTTCTTACATAGAAAAGTTAGGCCAATCGATATTGGCGGCAGCGATGGCACCGGCACAATCACGCAAGCCGTTATCGCAGCACTGAACCATTGATATTTCCGAAACTCATGACGCCGAGGGGTTGGGTTCTGCCCGAGACCAGTTGGCGCTCGAAGGCCAGTGCCTGGATTCAGGTCCGTTGCACGCTGACGACAGGGGTGGATGCCACCACGGTGCCAGGATCAGTTCGATGCGGCGTTCAGGGAAGCGGCATCAAGGAGGAGGCCGCAGGCCGGGGGACAGCCGCGTAGCTGAGCGCCGCATCGAACTGATCCAGTGCAAACTTCGCCTGCAAGACTTTGGGAATGAGTTCAACTCAGGACAGGAGAACTTTGTTATAAGTTTGAAAAACAGCAATAAGTCAAGCCAAATTCATGCGCTTGACAAAGGCCTCGCCAGTGGCGCGGGTGCCGAGCTTACCGCCCACATCCCGAGTCGCTTCGCCGGCGGCCATGGCTGCAATCACCCCTTGGCTGATGGCTGCACTGGCCTGAACAAAACGGCTCAGCTGTTTGCGCTGGCCATACCAGGCCAGCAACATGGCGGCTGACAACACCAAGGAAAAGGGGTTGGCGATGTCCTGCCCCGCGATGTCGGGGGCGGAGCCATGGGCCGCCTGGCCCATCGCATGGTCAGCACCGGCATTGAGTGAAGCACCAAGGCCCAGACTGCCCGAGAGCTCGGCTGTGAGGTCCGACAAAATATCACCGAACATATTGGTGGTAACGATCACGTCGAAGCGCTCCGGTGCGCGCACCACATGGGCCATCATGGCGTCAACGATGAAGTTATCGACCACCACCTCCGGAAATTCCCGGGCCACTTGGTGACAGATGTCGAGGAACATGCCATCCGCAATTTTCAGGACATTGGCCTTGTGGACCAGGGTCACGTGTTTTTTCCGCGTCATGGCCAGCTCGAAAGCCGAGCGGGCAATTCTTTCGCAACAATGCCGGGTGATGCGCCGTAAAGAAATCACCACGTCGGGGGTGATCAACATTTCACTGCTGCCCGACTCGACGTTGCGGTCAGCGTAGAAACCCTCGGTGTTCTCACGCACCACCACCAGATCAAACGGGTCCATCCGGGTAGGAACGCCGGTGTAGGTACGCGCTGGCCGAATATTGGCGTAGAGATCCAGGCTCTTGCGAAAAAACTTGGACGGATTGATTTCGCCCTTGGCTTCGTCCTTGAAATCGTAAGTTGACATCGGACCCAGCATCAGGCCGTCGGCTTGTCGCACCAGATCCAGCAATTCAGGTCGCAAAGTCGACCCATGGCGCAACAAGCTGTCGTGGCCGGCAATGTCATGCACCAGTTCCAGATCGAGCTCAAAACGACGGGATACCGCGTGCAGCACAGCCACCGCAACGTCCATGGTTTCGGGGCCAATGCCGTCGCCCGGCAAAATGATAATTTTCATATTCTGTCTCGCAAGCCTATTAATTTAACTTGAGCTGGCTACCCTTGACCACGCTGCGCCACATGGCGAGTTCCTCCCCCAGGAATTGAGCAAATTCGGCTGGGCTGGAGCGCACCACATCGGCACCTTCGTTGAGCAAACGATTTCGGAATTGCGGGTTGGACGCCGCTTCATTGACCGCCGCATTGATCTGGTTGATCAGCGCAATAGGCGTTTTGGCCGGTGCCACCACGCCCCACCAGGTCGATATCTGAAAACCAGGGACACCCGATTCGTTGACGGTGGGCAGATCGGGAAACAGTTTAGAGCGTTGCATACTGGTAATCGCCAGCGCATCAACCCGCCCGTCTTTGACCAAAGGCAGAATGCTGGGAACGGTGGCGATGAAGAGTTGCACCCGCCCCGCCATCAAATCAAGCGTGGCCGGGCCACTGCCTTTGTACGGCACGTGCGTCAGGTTGGCTTTGGTTTTTTGTCGGAACAACTCGCCTGCCATGTGGTTGACGCTACCGGTACCGGCCGAGCAGTAATCAAGCCCCTGGGGCCGGCGCTGCGCCACCTCGAGCAACTGGCCGATATTTTTGACGCCCAGGTCCTTGCTGACCACCACCAGCAGCGGGCCACGCCCCAGCATGGCCACCGACGCGAAGTCTTTGCTCACGTCATAGGGCAAAGCAGACTCGGCTGCAGCGTGGGTCAAAAAAGTGGAGGTGGCCAGCATCAGGGTGTAGCCATCGGGTGCCGCTTTGGCCAGGGCCAGGGCACCGATGGCGCCACCTCCTCCACCCCGGTTATCCACCACCACCGACTGCCCCAATTTTTCAGACAAGGACTTGGCCAGATCGCGCGCCACGCTGTCGGTGCCCCCGCCGGGGGCAAAAGGAACGATCAGGGTGATGGCCTTTTTCGGGTAATCCTGGGCCAGACTCAGCACTGGACACAGCATGAGCAAAGCCCACAGTGCGGCCGCTAACCACGGCAGCGGGCCCTTCATCACCCGTCGATTCATAAGCCAGCCAACTTCAGCGCCAGCTTGTGCAATCGACTCCAGGGCGCCGACAGTTCCTCCAAAACGCTGAAGTGGTTGAGCCCGGGCAGGGCTTCGCTCACCGGCACGGTTTTTTTACCCCAGGCCGACTGCATCAAGGTGTTGTGGCGTAAAAATTCAGCGCTTTCGTCGCCGCCGACCAGCGAATAGAGTCGCCTGCGCTTGGGTTGGGGCAGCCAGGCCGGGCTGGCCAGACTGACCTGCTCGGTTGTCAGTCTTAGTGTATCTTTGAGAAACGGCGTGTTCATGACGGGCTCGAGGTCGTACAGGCCCGAAATAGACATGGCATTTTTCACCAAATCTATTGGCAACGCCTTGTCATACCCCGCCCAATCACAGGCCAGCAGCATGGTCGCCAGGTGACCGCCGGCCGAATGCCCGATCACCGTGATGCGACTGGGATCGCCGCCATAGGTGGCAATGCAGCGCCAGGTCCATGCCAGGGCCTTGACCATCTGCATCACGATGTCGGGAATCGTCACCGCCGGACACAGTGCGTAGTTCGGGACCACCACGCAAGCCCCTTGATGGGTGAAAGCAGGGGCAATAAAAGAGTGATCGTCTTTGTCCAGCGAGCGCCAGTAACCGCCATGGAGAAACACCACAACCGGCGCATTGGGTTTGGCAGCCAGGAAAATATCAAGCGTTTCCATGGGCCCCTTGCCATAGCGAACATCGGCGCGATGGATGTGCGCAGCTCTGGCATCTCTAGAGGCATCAGACCAGTGCATCAAATGCTCCCCATGTTCAGGCACCAGTGCCCGGTTGTTGTACATGCGGTCAAGCCAGTCTTTGTTTTGCATTTTTGTTCCTGTGAATACCCATCGAATAAGGGTGCTATCTTGGCATAAACCCTCAATCGGATTTCAAATAAAGCGTGTATTCTGGAGGGGCCGTCAAAATTACCGCCAAAGCGGAGAACCAAGATATGAAACTGAGCGCACAACAGCAAGAGCAATTTGACCGTGAGGGCTACTTGTTTTTTCCTGCTCTCTTCAACCCCGAAGAAACCCGTAAGCTCACGGATGCCGTGCCGGACCTGTACAACCGGCGTGAAGATTACAACGTGCGAGAAATGGGCTCGGACGCAGTACGGACCAATTTTGCCGCCCACATGTACAGCGAACCGTTTGCCCGATTGGCGCGTCATCCGAGAATGATCGAGCCGGTCGAGGACTTGTTTGGCGAGAAGCTCTACATGCACCAATTCAAGATCAACGGCAAGATGGCTTTTGAAGGCGACGTCTGGCAGTGGCACCAGGACTACGGCACATGGCTCAACGACGACTTGATGCCGACCGAGCGCGCCATGAACGTGGCTATTTTTCTGGACGATGTGAATGAGTTCAACGGTCCGCTGATGTTCATTCCTGGCAGCCACAAGAAAGGCGTCGTGGCAGCCAAACACGACCTCACCACCACCAGCTACCCGCTATGGACGGTGGGCAATGATTTAATTCGCCAGCTCGTGACCCGGGCCGGCGGCAAAGACGGCGGCATTGTTTCGCCCAAAGGCCCGCCCGGCTCGATGATTTTGTTTCACAGCTGCCTGGTGCACGCCTCCAGCAGCAACCTCTCGCCGTTTAACCGAGTCGCCGTTTACCTGAGTCTGTGCGCGGTCAGCAACCACATCCGGCGCCACAAGCGCCCCGAGTACATCGCCCACAGGGACTTCACGCCGATAGCGTGCTTGCCCGATGACTGCCTGCTGAAAGACTACCCAGTGGATTTGCCGTGGAAAGATGGCATCCCTGCCAGTGCCCTGCAGACCTCGCTCGAAGAACTCAAGTTGGCCGCCTAAACCCATGAATCTCTACAGCAAACTGCAACAGCGTGCCGCCGACAACAAACCGGTACGCGTTGGCCTGATTGGTGCCGGGAAATTCGGCTCCATGTACCTGGCTCAAGTGCCCCGCACCCCGGGCGTTCACTTGGTCGGTATCGCTGATTTGTCGCCAGACACCGCCCGCAGCAATCTGGCCCGGGTCGGTTGGAAGCCAGAACAGAGCCAAGCGGCTTCGGCCGAAGCCGCTCTCAAAACCGGTGCCACCTGGATTACCGATGACTGGAAGGCGCTGGTCTGCCACCCCCAGATCGACATCATCGTGGAATGCACCGGCAACCCGATCGCCGCAGTGGACCATATCCTGAAAGCGTTTGAGCACGGCAAATACGTGGTTAACGTCACGGTCGAGGCCGATGCTTTTTGTGGCCCCTTGCTGGCGCGCCGTGCCACCATGGCCGGGGTGGTGTATTCCCTGGCTTTTGGCGACCAACCGGCCTTGATCTGTGATCTGGTGGACTGGGCCCGCACCTGTGGTTTCCCCGTGGTTGCAGCGGGTCGCGGCCACAAATGGCTGCCCCATTTCAGTGAATCAACGCCTGAGACCGTTTGGGAAAACTATGGTCTTAGCCCGGAACAAGCACTGCGCGGTGGCCTCAACCCCAAGATGTTCAACAGCTTTCTCGATGGCTCCAAACCCTCGATTGAAAGCACGGCTGTGGCCAACGCCACCGGCCTGAGCGTCCCGAGCAATGGACTGCTCTACCCGCCGGCCAGTGTGGAAGACATTCCTTTCGTCACCCGTCCCATCGCTGAAGGCGGGGTGTTGGAGCGCAAGGGGATGGTCGAAGTGATTTCCTCACTCGAGGCCAATGGCCGCAAGATTCCTTACGACATTCGAATGGGCGTTTGGGTCACGGTCGAAGCCGAGACCGACTACATCAAAAACTGTTTCGAAGAGTACAACGCCCATACCGACCCCAGCGGCCGCTACTTCACACTCTACAAGCGTTGGCATTTGATTGGCCTAGAGGTCGGAGTCTCAGTGGCCTCTGTCGCGTTGCGCGGCGAGCCCACCGGCGTCGCCACCTGCTGGAATGCCGACGTGGTGGCCACGGCCAAGCGCGACTTGAAGCCCGGTGAAATCCTCGACGGCGAAGGCGGTTACACCGTCTGGGGCAAGTTGCTGCCGGCTCAAACCTCAGTCCGACTCGGTGGCCTGCCGCTGGGTCTGGCGCACAACGTGAAGCTGATTCGTCCTGTCAAGAAAGGTCACACCCTGAGCTGGGCCGATGTGGCCATGGACCAGACCACCGACGCCTACCGGGTGCGCAAAGAAATGGAAACGTTGTTTGGCCAGTTCAATGCAACCCACACCGATGTCACCCAGGTTACAGCGAGGTCTGGCTGAATCCCTTTTAATGTTTTGTTGTTGAAGTTGTTTACAAATACAGGAGATGCAATCATGTTGATGAAGACGATGTTCCGTTCCTTGACCGCAATCACCCTGGGTCTGGGCCTGCTCACAGCGGCCCTGGCCCAAAGCTACCCGAACCGCCCGATCACCATGGTGGTGCCTTGGGGTGCTGGCGGTGGCACTGACGCCACGGCCCGTATCGTGGCCGCCCTGCTGGAAAAAGAGTTGGGCCAGCCGGTCAACGTGGTCAATCGAACCGGTGGCAATGGGGTGGTCGGTCACTCGGCCATCGCAACTGCGCCGGCTGATGGTTACACGCTGGGCATGATCACGGTCGAAATCTCCATGATGCACTGGGCCGGTCTGACCCAGCTCTCACCCAAAGACTTCACCCCGGTGGCCCTGTTCAACATCGACCCGGCAGCGGTCACGGTGCGGGCTGACTCCCCCTATAAAAATCTCGACGACCTGACCAAAGCCATCAAGGCCAACCCGGGCAAATTCAAGGCCTCGGGGACCGGACAAGGCGGCATCTGGCATCTGGCGTTGGCGGGCATGCTCAAAGACCTGAAAATTGACAACAGTGCGGCGCCCTGGGTCCCCTCCAATGGCGCAGCCCCGGCCATGAATGACCTGGCCGCGGGCGGGATTGAATTTGTCACCTGTTCGCTGCCCGAGTCGAGGGCTTTGATTGATGCGGGCAAAGCCAGGCCGCTGGCCGTCATGGCCGCTCAACCCTCGGCCCTCTACCCCAACGTGCCGACCCTGAAAGCTGCCACCGGCAGCGACTGGGCCATTGGCGCTTGGCGTGGCATCGCTGGCCCCAAGGGCCTGCCAGCCGATGTGCAAACCAAGCTGGCCGTGGCACTGAAAAAGATTTACGACAGCAAGGACTACCAAGGCTTCATGGCGAATCGTGGCTTTGGCATCATCTACGCTGACGCCAAAGGTTTTGAGCAGTTCATGGCCAAGGGTGACGCCGACATGGGCAATGTCATGAAAACGCTGGGCTTGGCCAAATAAAGTTGAGCGCTTGAAACGAGAAAGATGGCGGGTCCATCTTTCGACCAGGACCCTGCCATGAAATTCAACGATGTACTCAGTGGTGCAGCTTTGCTGGCGCTCGCGCTGGCCATTCTGTTCAATGTTCAAAGTTTCCCCAATATCCCGGGGCAAAACATCGGGCCCGGCGCCTTCCCCGGACTGGTGGCGACCCTGCTGGCAGGGTGTGCCATTCTGCTGATCTGGCGCGGCTGGCGTGAATCAGGTCCCCGTCACTGGGTGGTGCTCGGCAACTGGTTCCAGTCGCGCTATCACCTGCGCAACTTTCTGATCACGATCGGCTGCTTGTTGTTCTACATTCTGGCCTCGGATCGGATCGGCTTCATCCCTTGCGCTATCGCGATTCTGGTCACCATGTTTTGGGCGCTTCAGGTCAGGGCGCGCTTGATCTTGCCGATTGCGATTCTGGTCACTCTGGTGATTCACACCATTTTCTACAAAGGTTTGCGCGTTCCCCTGCCCTGGGGCCTGCTCATGCCGCTGCAATGGTAAGGATGGACCATGACGTTTGATGTTCTGTTGCAGGCACTGGGCCTGGTGTTCGATCCCTTTGTGTTGCTGGTGATTTTGTGCTCGGCCATCTTTGGCCTGTTCGTTGGTTGTATCCCTGGCCTCACGGCCACCATGGCCACCGCTTTGCTGGTACCGATGACCTTTTTCATGCCACCAGTCCCGGCCGTGGCGGCGATTGTCACGGCCACCGCCATGGCCATTTTCTCGGGTGATATTCCGGGAGCTTTGCTGCGCATACCCGGCACCCCCGCCTCGGCCGCTTACACCGACGAAGCCTACCAAATGACGCTCAAGGGTCAGGCCGAAATCGCCCTCGGTGCTGGCCTGGTGTTCTCCGCCATCGGTGGCCTGTTCGGCACGCTGGTGATGATCCTGTTTTCACCCAGCCTGGCTGAAATCGCTTTGAAGTTTTCTTCCTTCGAATACTTCTGGCTGGTGGTGTTGGGGCTCGCCGGTGCCGTTTTCATTGGCAACTCGAGCGTCCTGAAAGCGTCGATTTCCTTGTTGCTCGGACTACTGATCGCCTGTATCGGCTTGGAAAATCCAGCAGCCCATTTGCGCTTCACTTTCGGTCTCGACCCGTTGATGAGTGGGGTCGAACTGATTCCCATGATGGTGGGCATGTTTGCCGTCTCCGAATTGCTGCGCTACATCACCAATACCGATCCCACTCCAGTCATCGCGACCGAGAAAATCGGCAATATTTTTTCCGGCATGTGGGGGCTACTCAAAAAATACCGATGGCCCCTGGTGCGCGGCAGCGCACTGGGAACCATCATTGGAATCCAGCCCGGCTCAGGCGCCGACATGGCCTCCTGGATGAGCTACGCCATGAGCAAGAAATTTTCCAAGGAACCTGAGAAATTTGGCACTGGCCACGTCGAGGGCATTGTCGAATCGGGTGCAGCCAACAACTCTTCTCTGGCCGGCGCCTGGATCCCGGCCATTGTTTTCGGCATTCCCGGCGACTCGATCACGGCCATCGCCATTGGCGTGCTCTACCTCAAGAACATGAACCCCGGCCCCATGATCTTCATCAATAACCCGGAGAACATCTACGCCATCTTTATTGTTTTCATTCTGGCCAACTTGATCATGGTGCCGTTGGGCTGGCTCACCGTCAAACTGGCGACCAAAGTTCTGAGAGTCTCACGCAACATCCTGATGCCCATCATCCTGGTGTTTTGTATCGTCGGCTCATTTTCTATCAACAATTCGGCCTGGGGCGTGGTCTTGATTTTGTTTTTTGGTCTCAGCGCTTTCGTGCTGGAAGAAAACGGTTTTCCGGTAGCTCCCGCAATTCTGGGGGTGGTGCTGGGCACCATGATGGAAGAAAACTTTGTCACCTCGATGATCAAATCCGACGGCAACCCGACCGTCTTCTTCACCCGCCCGATTGCCATGTGGCTGGCAGCTGGCACACTCATCATCCTGCTCTGGCCAGTGGCGACTTGGTTGCTGCAAAAATTACGTGGCAAATCCAGTCCAGCTCTTTGATAGGTTGAAACCTACTCACTCAACATCATGACAAAACAACATACCTCATCCGAAGATTCACGCCGAGGTTTTCTGGCCAGCACGGCCCTGACTGCCTTAGCAGCAACAACCCTGAGCACAACTGAAGCCCAAGCCCAGCTGACACGCTCGGGGGCACCCGCCGAAGTGGTGGGCATGGAGCACTGGACGATCAAACGCGTTGCCGGCCAAGATATCCGCTTGTTCATGTGGCGAAAACAGCTGAGCAACCCGGGCAGCACGCCTTCTCGTGGAACGCTGGTGTTTGTTCATGGTTCTTCGGTCTCATCGACGCCGGTGTTTGACTTGCAAATCCCAGGTCGAATCGAAGCTTCCGCCATGGACTGGTTTGCACGCCTGGGCTATGACACCTGGTGTTTTGACTGCGAAGGCTATGGCCGATCCGACAAAACCCGCGCCATGAACGCCAATATCGCCGATGGCGCCGATGACATTGCAGTGGTCAGTGACTACATCAGCAAGGCCACCGGCGTCAAGAAGAAGCTGATGTACGGGTCTTCCTCGGGCGCACTGCGCGCTGCGCTGTTTGCTCAGCGCCAGCCCGAGAGCGTGGCCAGACTGGCACTCGATGCTTTTGTCTGGACGGGCGAAGGCAGCCCGACCCTGGCCGAGCGCAAGAAAAGATTGGACGCTTATCGCGCCAGCAACCGCCGCCCGATTGACCGCAACATGATCCGAAGTATTTTTACCCGCGACCATGCGGGCACCTCGGACCTGACCATTGTCGAAGCCTTCGCCGACGCGGTGCTGGCACTCGACACCTCGGTCCCGACCGGGACTTATATCGACATGTCTGCCAACCTGCCGGTATGCGACCCTGAAAAAATCAATGTGCCAACGCTCATCATGCGTGGCCAGTACGACGGCATCGCCAGCATGCAGGATTTGACCAACTTTTTTGTCAAACTGCCCCACGGCGACAAACAGTTCATCGTCATGCCCGGAATCGCCCACACCAGCACCCGCTCGAAAAACTTCGCGCTGGTCTATCACCTGATGGAATCTTTTTTTGGCCAACCCGCCCCGGTCTATACCGGGACCTAGCGAACCACACCGGTACAGTCAGGCACTGACATCGGGGCTGGCCCTGGGCCTGGCATTGGGCTCAACTCAACCGGCTGTGACTTTATGAAAAACCTGAAAACCCGCGTCCTTGCAACTGACGTCAGCCTGCGTGAAGTCTGGGCCTGGAGCATGTACGACTTCGCCAACTCCGGCTACACCACGGTGGTCATCACCGCCGTATTCAACGCCTTCTTCGTCGCGGTGGTCGCTGGCAAAGCGCCTTGGGCGACCTTCGCCTGGACCGCAACACTGTCCGTGTCGTATCTGGCGGTCCTGCTCAGTGCGCCGGTGCTGGGCGCCTGGGCTGACGCTCACGCCGCCAAGAAGCGCATGTTGTTCATGGCCACGGTGGGCTGCGTCGTGTTCACTTCCTTGCTGTATTTCGTTTCTCAGGGGAGCTTGGTGCTGGCGATCTGCCTGATCATTTTGTCCAACTTCTTCTTTGCCACCGGAGAGAACCTGATCGCCGCCTTCCTGCCCGAGCTGGCGGATTCCAATGCCATGGGACGGGTTTCGGGCTGGGGCTGGGGCTTCGGCTACCTGGGCGGCTTGCTGTCCCTGGGCATCGCACTGGCCTACATCACCTGGGCACAACAGCAGGGTCATACCAGCACCGAATTCATCCCGATCGTGATGTTGATCACCGCCGCCTTGTTCGCCCTGGCTGCCGTGCCCACCTTCCTGTTTCTCAAGGAGCGGGCCACCCCCAATTTGAAATCGGAATCATCCTGGAGTCGCGTGCTGCAGACCCTGCGCGAGATGAAGCGCTTTCGCGATCTGCGGCGTTTCCTGGTTTGCCTCTTGTTCTACCAAGCGGGTATCACGGCCGTCATCGCCCTCGCCGCAATCTACGCCCATGAAGCCATGCAATTCACGAGCACCCAGACTATCGTTTTGCTGCTTGTGGTGAACGTCACGGCCGCGATTGGGGCTTTCGGTTTCGGATACCTGCAGGACGCCATAGGCCACATCTTGGCCATGAAGCTGGTGCTGATAGGCTGGATCATCATGATCGTGCTGGCCTACGTCGCCGAAGACGCCAACACCTTCTGGTTCGCTGCCAACTTGGCCGGCCTGTGCTTGGGCGCTGCGCAAGCCGCTGGCCGCGCCATCGTTGGCTACCTCTCGCCGCCAACACGCAGCGCCGAATTCTTCGGGCTCTGGGGCCTCTCCGTCAAAGCTGCCTCCATTTTTGGCCCCATCACCTACGGCACCGTCACCTGGGTCTTTGATGGAAATCACCGGCTCGGCATCCTCGCCGTCGGTGCCTACTTCGTTGTCGGCCTGGTGCTGCTTCGTAGCATCAACATCGAACGTGGTCGGCACTGCGCCCTGGCGAGCGGGAACCGTCACCGACTATTCACCACAATCAGTAATGCGGTTGTAGGCACCGAGTAGGCACCAACAGCAAGCAAAGAAGCGGAAAGAAGAAAGGACTTACACCCTTTCGAGCGTAAGTCCTTGATTCATATGGTGCGGCTGGCAGGAATTGAACCCACGACCCCTTGGTTCGTAGCCAAGTACTCTATCCAACTGAGCTACAGCCGCGAAGCTGGCGATTCTAACACGGTGTTACATTCGCCAGCATCAGCATGGGTGACCCAAACCGCCACTTGGGGTGTTTGTGCAGTACCAATCAACCGGGTCAATACGATGGAAGATTCGAGGCAAGCAGCCCAAACGACGATTCCGCAAGGGAGGTTCAAGACCTTGATGACTACGCCCCAAGTGTCCGTCCATGACTTGCGCCAGGCCATTCGAAATGGCCAGTTCCAGGGCCACACCAGCGGCAGCGCCCCTACATCGGTGCAAGGCAATGTGGTCATCCTGCCCGAAAAATCGGCTGAAGCCTTCTTGCAGTTTTGTCAGCGCAATCCTAAACCCTGCCCTTTGCTGGCCGTCTCCCGACCAGGCGAACCCATGCTGCCCACCTTAGGCCAGGACCTTGACATCCGCACCGACGTGCCCCGCTACCGGGTTTGGCGCAATGGGGAATTGGTCAGTGAGCCAACCGACATCCAGAGCCTGTGGCGAAAAGACCTGGTTACCTTTGTGATTGGATGCTCTTTTTCTTTCGAGCAAGCCTTGATGGAAGCGGGTTTGCCGCTGCGCCATGTCGAGCAGCAGCGCAATGTCGCCATGTTTCGCACCCGAATCCCAACCATCCCGGCGGGCGTGTTTCATGGGCCGCTGGTGGTCTCCATGCGACCGTTCAGTCCAGCCCACGCCATCCAGGCGATTCAAATCACCTCACGCTACCCCGATGTCCACGGTGCGCCGGTTCACATCGGCATGCCTCATTTGATTGGGATTGACGACCTCTCACGCCCCGATTACGGCGACCCGATTGAGGTTTTGCCCCATGAATTACCGGTCTTTTGGGCCTGCGGCGTTACTCCGCAGGCAGCGATCACACAGGCTCGACCCGATTTCTGCATCACCCATGCGCCAGGGGCCATGCTGATCACGGATCGACTGAACCATCAACTGGCCAGCGTGTAAACAGCTCAGGGTATCTGCTGCTTTGGGCCCGAGACCCCCGGGTTAGACCTGAGCCAACAAGCACGGAATGAAGACTAGGATTGAACCCATAAACGAGTTCAGTCTCGGACCCCAACAACCCCGGCATCCATTCCCGCAGGAGCTTTTTATGGAATACAAAGAACAACTGCCACGCCACCAAGTCCCTCGAAAAGACATGATGAAACGTGTCGCAAGATTTTCCAAACTCAAGGGCTTTGACGGCGGTCTGCCGGACAGCAAAATGCCCGGTTGCGAGCGAACCCTGTTCAACGTGATCGGTTTCCAGCCCCCTGAAGAAGAGTGCGACGGCATGCAATCGCCGGTCGGGGCAGATGCTGCTCGCATGGCGGCGATCAAGATTTCAGAAGGATTCAACCTCGGCTACTGTAAAGCCCTGCCCGGCAAGGGTCCGATGCTGCATAACCACGACACCAACGAAACTTTCATTTCCATGACGGGGGTGTGGCGCGCAAGTTGGGAAAACGAAAAAGGGAAACTTGAACACGTTGATTTGAATCCGCTTGATGTGATTTCATTTCCACCTGGTGCATCGCGTCGCTTCATGAACGTCAGCAAGGGCCCTAAGAAAAAAGAGTCGGTTCTGATGTTCATCATTGGCGGTAATGCGCCGCGCGCCGAATTCACCACAGAATCAATGAGCATCTTGGATCAAGCGGGTGTTTTACCAGTCAAGCCCAAACCAGTTCGCAAAACCATCAAGAATTAATCCCGGCGTTAAAGTTAAACCCAATTTCCTTAAAGTACGTCAGCGCACCAGGTGCTGCGGCTTCAATCGACTGCGCCGCCTTGGCCGAAAACGCGATGTCATTCATGTCGTGCACACCGCCCGTAATCAGCACCTGCAAAACACCTTCGGTCGGTCCGACATTGCGAAAAGCTCGGCAAACCCCGGGCGGCACTGAAATCGTGTCGAACACCTCGAGGACCACACGGTTTTCGCCTTGATCGTTCCAGCTGAATTCGAATTGCCCTTGCAACACTGTGAAGGTCTCGAACGTCTGCTGGTGCGCGTGCAGGCCTGGCCCCTGGCCTGGCGGACAAACAGCGAGCGTCATGGTCAGGCCAGCAGCACCAATGATCGGCGCTGCGCTATTGATCGGTGTTTTGCTGTTGCCCTCCAAACCGATGACCGAGAGCAGTTT
>CAXNKH010000007.1:0-15411 GCA_964202765.1 Burkholderiales bacterium
AAAAAGCCGCTGAGTGATAACCAGATCTGCGAGATGCTGAAAGAACAGGGCATAGCGTGTGCCCGCCGAACCGTGGCCAAATACCGCGAGGTCTTGAAAATAGCCCCCGCTAATCTGAGAAAAGCGCTGTAATTAAAAACTTTGCGGGACAGACCACAGCGACAAGCGTCATCGGCCTTCGCCGATGTCGGGGCAGTGCGCCAGCTCTGTCCTCAACTGATTAGATACAAGGAAAAAGTGAATCAACTTCAATTATTTTTGCCCTGTGCTGCGGGCGTCGAAGAGCTGTTGGCCGCCGAGGTTTATGACATCACGGCCAGCGCCAACATCCGACTGTGGCGTGGCGGAGTTCTGTTGGAGGCGTCCTGGCGCGACGCCATGTTGCTCAATCTGCACTGCCGACTGGCGCAGCGGGTGTTGGTGCAGTTGTCCAGCAGTGACTACCGCAATGAGCAGGACCTGTACCGCGTGGCCAGCGAGGTGGCGTGGGAAGTCTGGTTCACACCGCGCCAGTCCATCAAGGTGGAGATCACGGCCCAGCACAGCCCGCTCAACTCCTTGAATTTCGCCGCACTCAAAATCAAGGATGCGGTGTGTGACCGCTTTCGGGCCAAGGCGGGTGGAGTGCGCCCCGACGTCAATACCCAGTGGCCCGATATTCGGATTTATGCCCACCTCACCAGCGCCAGCCTGTCGCTCTATATCGATACCTCGGGCGAGCCCTTGTTCAAGCGCGGCTGGCGCGAAGACAAGGGCGAGGCACCACTGAAAGAAACCCTGGCCGCCGCCATGATTGCCGTCAGCGGCTGGGGCGAACAAGTCGAACAAGGCCTGCCTTTGTACGATCCCTGCTGCGGCAGCGGCACCATTGCGATTGAGGCGGCGCAGATCGCCTGCCACATCGCCCCGGGATCGCTGCGCCACTTTGCATTCGAGAAAATGTTGCCGTTTCAGCCGCATGTCTGGTCAGCGATCAAGCAGCAGGCCAAGGAGGCCGAAGTGCTGCGTCCGGGCCTGATTTTTGGCAGTGATGTGGCGCACCGGATGGTTGATTTTGCTCAACGCAATGCGCAACGCGCCGGTGTCGCTGACGTCATCGAGCTCCGCGGTGGTGACGCTTTGCAGCGCCTGCCGCCCTGTGACCGACCCGGCCTGATGCTGCTCAATCCCCCTTATGGCGAACGGATCAAAGTGGCAGGACTGGCTGGCAATACCAGCGCGGGCTATGAGGACGAGGAGCAGAGCGGCCGGTTCGGTGCGCGCGAACTGGCCCAGACCGAAGATGGCGGTGAATTCTTCAGCCAGCTTGCCACCCACTGGAAGAAAAACTATACCGATTGGACGGCCTGGGTTCTGACACCCGATCTCAAGTTGCCGAGCCGGATGCGCTTGAAGGAATCGCGCCGGGTGCCGATGTGGAACGGACCGATCGAATGTCGGATGTTCCGCTTCGATATGGTCAAAGGCTCGGCCCGCAAAAAACCCGGTTCGTAAATTGCGTAAATTGGGGTCAGATTCCAATTACCTGGTTGTGATCGACACCAACATCGTTCTCGACTTGTTGGTTTTCATGGACCCGAGCTGCGGTCCCTTGCGACAGGCGTTGGAGTATGGGCAGCTGCGCTGGCTTGTCACCGGTGCCATGCGAGATGAGCTTGCCAGGGTGTTGAGTTATCCGAATCTGATGCCGCGCTTGCTGCGTGGCCAACTCAGCGCCCAGCAAGTCTTGGCTGAGTTTGACCAGAAATCTCAGGTCGTAGCTGCTGCCGGTTCGGCTACTGTGCGCTGCACCGATCCCGATGATCAGATTTTTGTTGATCTGGCGGTGGCGCACCAGGCCCTGTTGTTGAGCAAGGACCAAGCTGTGCTGGTGCTCAAGACGCGACTGCTCGCCCTCGGAGTCGTTGCACAATCGGTGCTGCCCTCATTTGAAACACCACCATGAAAAAAATTGCGACAAACGCATCCAAACTGGCTGGATCGGGCTCGGGCGTGGCGCCACTTGAATCCCAAGATTTCGACGAATTGGATGAAATTCTCGACGATTTGCGCGGCCGTTACGAGGATACACCGCAGTGGGAATTCTGCGAAGGGTTTATGGCCGCCTTGATCTGCTGTCGCCGGCGACTAACGGCTAGCGAATACCTGCCGGTTCTGCTCGATATCGTTGAAGATAAGAAACCTGACTCGGAAGAAGAGGGCTCATTTGCCAGTGCCCAGCAAAGTCAACGATTCATGGACTTGTGGTTGCGGCGCTGGAATGAAGTTGCCCAG
Source organism: Burkholderiales bacterium (assembly GCA_964202765.1). GTDB lineage: Bacteria > Pseudomonadota > Gammaproteobacteria > Burkholderiales > Burkholderiaceae_C > CAXNKH01. Next base: position 2,275 of record CAXNKH010000007.1, read on the forward strand.
TCCCTCAGCGCTGAAGTCAAGTCGCTCGATGAAGAGGCGGCCTACCAGCCCGAGGTGATGGATGTGCGAGGTGCGGTCGCCGCGCTGCCGCCCCAGGAGCAGGCCGATTTAGCGGGCGAGGAGTTGCCTTCGTTTGCCCAGGTCTGGGCCCTGGGTTTCATGTTCGCCGTGGAAAGCTGGCCGCAAGAGTGGGCCGCGCCGCGTGACAAGGATGCCGCCATTTGGTTGAACTCTGCGCTCGATGCCATCGTGGCCATCACCGAAGACGACGCTGGAAAACCCGAAATTTCGGTATTCAGCGAAGACGGACCACCCACCGTGAGTCTGGCGCGCCTGAATGCGTTTGGCGATGCGGTGTGGTCGGTTTATGACTTGTATGAGTTGTGGCAGAACCTGGGCCCGCGGGTTGAAACCGTGCACAAAGAGCCGACGCCTGGTCGCAATGAGCTGTGTTTCTGCGGCAGCGGCAAGAAATACAAGTACTGTCACGGCAGCCAATAAGCTAGGCTAGTCCGGATCCGCATCAGGCTGTGCGAAAATACAGCGCTTCAGCAATTGCGGCTGTAGCTCAGTGGATAGAGTATTGGCCTCCGAAGCCAAGGGTCGTGGGTTCGATCCCCGCCAGCCGCACCAACCGACCGTTTTTTAACGTGTCAGGACACCTCAAAGCCCGCATGTTCATTGGCAGTGCGGGGTTTTAGTTGTCTCATCGGATTTCAGGCGGTGACCTGCCCCCTCCCAGCCGTACCAAGGTGATGGGGTTGCTGCCGACGCTGAATTGACCTGGGGGGGTGGGTAAAAAGGCGGTTAGGCCTTGCCCTTGCCCTTGGTCATACTTGGGGCTTTGGCGGGCTTGTCTTTCTTGGTTGGAGGCCGTTTTTGAGCGGCTTTCTCCGCCGCTTCAATCAAAGGCAGCTCGTCTCGCACGGCCTTGTAGGCATCTAGTGCGGCAGGCCCACCGCAGTACAGGAACGAATGCAAAATCAATTCGCGTAGCTCTTCACGCGAGATGCCATTGCGCACGGCACCTCGCAAGTGGATCTTGATTTCGGCAGGGCGGTTGAGTGCAATGCACATCGACAAAGTAGCCAAGCTGCGTTCTTTCAGGGTCAGGCCGGGGCGGGTCCAGACTTTGCCCCAAGCGAACTCGGTGGCCAGTTCCTGAAAGGGCATGTTCAGATCGTCAGCATTGGCAAAGGAACGCTCGACATAGTCTGCGCCAAGAACCTTCTTGCGCATGGCCAAGCCTGCTTTGTAGCCATCCGATGGAGGTTTCGATTTGGTTTTAGGTTCGACAGAGGGGCGCATGGTTTAGTTTCTTTCAGTCTGCTTTGATGTTGGCGGATTTCACGACTGCGCCCCATTTGGCGATTTCGTCTTTGATGTACGCGGCGAATTGCTCGGAGGTATCACCCACAGGCAAGGCGCCTTGCTGGTTTAGTTTTTCGGCCACATCGGGCATTTTGAGGATGTCCACAATTTCCCGGTTGAGCCGCATCACGATGTCCTTGGGGGTTTTGGCTGGCGCCACGATGCCGACCCACGAGTAGGCCTCGTAACCCAGCAAACCGCTTTCGGAAATGGTGGGGATGTCGGCCAGCGATGGAACGCGTTTGGCACTTCCCACTGCTATGGCTTTGAGTTGGCCCGATTTCACTTGGTTGACAACCGAAGGGATGCTGCTGTAGAGCATCTGAACTTGGCCCGCCAACAAATCGGACAAGGCGGGCCCTTGACCTTTATAGGGCACATGAACGGTCTGGATGTTGGCCATCGTATTGAACAATTCGCCTGCCAGATGGCCTGAATTGCCGCTACCAGGCGATGCAAAAAACAATTGCCCGGGTTTGGCTTTGGCCAGCGCAATCAATTCCAGTGTGGTCTTGGCCGGTACAGAAGGGTGCGTGACCAACAGCAGAGGAAAGTTGACCATGTTGGTGATGGGTGAAAAATCTTTCAGTGGGTCGTAGGGTAATTTGTCATAAAGGCTGGGGTTCACGGCCATGGGACCGGCTGCGGCTACAGCCAAGGTGTAGCCATCCGGTGCTGCTTGCATCAGGGCTTGGAGCCCCACGATTCCATTGGCGCCAGCCTTGTTGTCAACCACAACCTGCTGTCCAAATCTTTCGGTGAGCTTTTGCGCCACCACGCGCGCAATGACGTCGTTGCCACCGCCAGGCGGGAAGGGCACGATGATGCGTATAGATTTATGGGGATAGGCTTGTGCAAAAACGGGAGCGGTGAAGGCCACCATCAGGCTCAAGAAAAGGGCAAACAGTGGCTTGGTGATTGGGGTCATCTTATTTCCAGGAGGGTTGAACAGTTAACATTTAATTTTCAATTGCGCGAAAGCAGACTTAAAAAATCGCCATCACGAATCGCTTGCAGATTTGTCGGCTCAGTCCGACACCGCCAGTGATTGGGCCTCAGGCATCTCAAAGCCCGTGGCTTGCAACTCGACGATGAGTTGGGCACGCTGCGCGCTGTCGAGTTCAACCAGCGGTGGGCGCACGGTGACCCACGCCGGGTCGCCCGACTGCCAAGCGATCGCCGCTTTCATGGCTGGAATCATCGGTAATTTTTGAAACACCGCACGCGTGCTGTTGAGCGCTTGCTGCCGTTGTTCGGCGTCTGCGTCTTGCCAATGCCGGTACAACTCAACAATCGGGCCCGGATTAACGTTACCGGTGGCTGTGATGCAACCAGCGCCACCGGCTTGCAGGGTCGGCAGCAGAATGGTTTCCGAGCCGGCAAAAACATCGAAGCCCTGGGGCTGGAATTCGCGCAGCATGGCCGCTGTGTTGCCCCAGTCGCCTGAACTGTCCTTCACCCCGGCGATGGCTGTGGGGTAGGCCTTGAGCAAGCGTTCGATCAAGGCCAGGCTGATGGGAATCTGAGTCACCGGGGGAATGTGATAGAGATAAATTTTGAGCCGCACATCGGCTACCGCATCGATCACTTGAGAGAAGCTGCGAAACAGGCCTTCATCACTGACGCCCTTGTAGTAGAACGGCGGCAACATCAGGACGCCAGCACAACCGGCGTTGACGGCGTGCCGCGTCAACTCTACCGTGTCGGGTAAGGCGCAGGCGCCGGTTCCCGGCATGAGGCGGCCTGGCGAAATTCCGGCGTCGAGCAGGCTGTCGAGCAGGCCGCGTTTTTCATTCACATTCAACGAGGTGGCTTCGGAGTTGGTGCCGAAGATCGACAAACCCACTCCCTGCGTGATCAGCCAGCGGCAATGTTTCACGAAGCGCGCAGCCGAAGGCGAGAGGTCTGGATTGAAGGGCGTTAGGACCGGGGAAAACACGCCGCGAAGCCGGGCTGTGGTGAGGGGTGCGGTGGGGGCTGTGGTCGAAGATGGGGTGTTCATGGTCGTTGGGGTCTGGAATACAGAGCGAGCATTGAATTTTCTAGCATCTTATCGTTGTGGATCGCAGCGGCCCGGGACTAGAGATTTGTGTCTTGGTAATCCGCTATCCTTGCACCATTGCAACAACCGCATATTCTGCGCCCCCTGAAGTGTCCGACCCCCACCCTGCGCGCATTTCTGAGCGAGAAGACAAACGATCTTTCTTGCAAAAAATCGGTGAATTCTTTCACCCCGGTCCCGACTCCAAGACCGAGTTGATTGACGCCTTGGTCGCGGCGCAGGACAACCAGGTGATCGGTGCCCAATCCCTCGGCATGCTTGAGGGGGTGATTCGCATGTCCGACATGAGCGCCGGTGATGTGATGGTATCGACCACTCAGATGGATTTGATCGACATCAATGAGCCGGAAGATCAGCTGATTAACCTGGTGATTGACACGGCGCATTCGCGCTTCCCGGTTTATGAGGGGGAGCGCGACAACATCATCGGCATCTTGATGGCCAAGGACTTGCTCAAGTTGCAGCGCGCGCCCGAGCTCAATATCCGGGCCCTGCTGCGCCCGGTCGTCTTTGTGCCGGAGAGCAAGCGACTGAATGATCTGCTGGGCGAGTTTCGCGGCAACCGGAATCACCTCGCGATCGTGATTGACGAGTTCGGACGGGTTGCCGGTTTGATCACAATTGAAGATGTGCTCGAACAAATTGTGGGTGAAATCGAGGATGAATTTGATGTGTCCGATGACGCGGGCGATATTTTTGGGCTGGTTGACCACAGCTACCGGGTCAGTGGCACCACCGCGATAGAGCGGGTGGAGCAGGCGTTTGAGGTCAAACTCAAAAGCACCGACACCGACACCGATGCCGATTTCGACACCATTGGCGGTTTGATCGCCCACCAGGTCGGCCATGTGCCGCGTCGGGGCGAGCGCCACAGCCTGGCCGGACTCGATTTCGTGGTGATGCACACCCGGGGTGGCGCAGTCACCTGGTTCAAGGTCTCGCCCAGCAAGCCCGCCACGCCCAAGCTGTGATGACCCGCATGCTGCGACGTGGGGCGAATTTTTCCGACCCGGCTTTGCACTGGTCGGTTTGGCTGCCTTTGAGTCTGCTGGCGGGTTGGGCCCAGGCCATTGCCATGGCTGCGCCTTGGAATGGCCTGCCGATGTGGTGGTTGCAATTGATTTCGCTGGGCTTGTTGGCCTGGTTGTTGCTGCGCTCGGACGGTTGGCGCCAAGCCGCAGGCATGGCCTGGTTTTTTGCGCTGGCCTGGCTCACAGCTACTTTTTGGTGGCTGTTCATTTCCATGCACAGTTACGGCGGCCTGCCTGCTCCCCTGGCCGTCTTGGCGGTGTTGGCCCTGGCCGCGGTGCTGGCCCTGTATTACGCCGCAGCCTGCGGGATTTTTCGGTCGCTGGCGCCTAAGCGCCCCGCAGCGTGTGCCGTGCTGTTCGCCGCCCTGTGGCTGGCGGCCGAAATGGCGCGAGGTCGATGGTTCACCGGCTTTGGCTGGGGCGCTTCGGGTTACGCGCACAGCGAGGGCCCGCTGGCCTTGCTGGCTCCCTGGGTCGGGGTCTATGGCCTGTGTGCCATAAGCGCTGGGCTGGCCATGGCCGGACCGGCCCTGCTGCTAGCCGGTCGTGTGCGACTTGCTGCGGCGGCAGTCTTGCTGTTGCTCTTGGTCTGGTGCTTGCCGGCGGGGCTGGTCGCAGGCTTAAGTCAGCCCGTAGGCCGACTCAGCGTGACACTGCTGCAAGGCAATATTGCCCAGAACGAAAAATTCGAGGTGGGCAGCGGCGTGCCTCAGGCACTGGCCTGGTATGCCTCGCAATTGCAGCTCAGCCAGACTGCCTTGGTGGTCGCCCCCGAAACGGCCATTCCCGTGTTACCGCAGCAGCTGCCGCCTACTTACTGGGATGGCTTGCGTCAGCGTTTTGCCACAGGAGAGCAAGCCGCACTGATTGGCATCCCCTTGGGCGACCTGCGCCAGGGCTATACCAATTCGGTGCTTGGCCTCAAACCCGAAAGCAATGTGGTTTGGCGCTACGACAAGCACCACCTGGTTCCCTTTGGTGAGTTCATCCCGCCGTTTTTCAGATGGTTCACCCAGATGATGAGCATCCCGCTGGGTGACTTCAATCGGGGCGCCTTGGGACAGTCTTCCTTCGAGTGGCAGGGTCAGCGCTTGGCGCTGAATATTTGCTATGAAGACTTGTTTGGCGAGGAATTGGCCGCGCGCTTTCTGCAGCTTGGACGCGAACCCACGGTGTTTGTCAACACCAGCAATATTGGCTGGTTCGGCAACAGCGTGGCGATTGATCAGCATCTGAACATTTCACGTCTCAGGGCGCTGGAGTTTGAGCGGCCCTTTATTCGCGCCACCAACACCGGTGCCACCGTCATCCTGGACCACCGCGGCAAGGTGCTGCAGTCCTTGCCGCGGCATCAGGCTGGCGTGTTGCAGGGCGAAGTCGAAGGTCGTAGCGGCATCACGCCCTATGCCTGGTGGGTCGCCCGCTTCGGTCTGTGGCCGCTGTGGCTGCTGGTGGCAGCCGTGCTGCTAGGGCTAAGGCGCCGCCCTTAAAATCCGGCCATGCTGACTTTCCAACAAATCATTCTTAAGCTGCAGTCCTATTGGGCCGAGCAAGGCTGCGCGCTATTGCAGCCGATCGATATGGAGGTGGGTGCTGGAACCTCCCATACCGCGACGTTTTTAAGAGCCATCGGCCCCGAGCCTTGGAAAGCTGCTTACGTCCAGCCAAGCCGGCGCCCGAAAGACGGTCGTTATGGCGAGAACCCGAACCGGCTCCAGCACTACTACCAGTACCAGGTGGTGCTGAAACCCGCGCCCAGCAATATTCTGGAGTTGTACCTGGGGTCGCTGGTTGCGCTGGGCTTTGACTTGAAGAAAAATGACATCCGCTTTGTTGAAGACGACTGGGAGAACCCAACGCTGGGTGCCTGGGGCTTGGGCTGGGAAGTCTGGCTCAATGGCATGGAGGTGACCCAGTTCACTTATTTCCAGCAGGTCGGCGGCATCGATTGCAAGCCCATCACCGGTGAAATCACCTATGGTCTGGAGCGGCTCGCCATGTACTTGCAGGGCGTTGACAATGTGTTCAAGCTGCAATGGACCGAAGGCTTGAGTTATGGTGATGTTTACAAGCAAAACGAAGTCGAACAGTCCACTTACAACTTTGAACACAGCGACGCAGATTTTCTGTTTACCGCTTTCAATGCGCATGAAAAACAGGCCCAGCACTTGATTGGAGTCCAGCTGGCGTTGCCGGCTTACGAGCAAGTGCTCAAGTGTGCGCACAGTTTTAACTTGCTCGACGCACGCGGCGCGATTTCGGTGACCGAGCGCGCTGCCTATATCGGCCGCATTCGCAATTTAGCCCGCGCCGTGGCCCAGAGCTATTTCGAGAGCCGTGAGCGACTGGGTTTCCCGATGGCGCCGCGCGAGTGGGTCCAGCAAATGACGAAGAAGGCGGCCTGATGCAAAACCTTCTCGTTGAATTGTTTGTCGAGGAGTTGCCACCCAAGGCCTTGAAAAAGCTGGGCGAAGCTTTCGCCGGTGTTCTGTTCGAGCAGCTGAAAAACCAGGGCTTGGCAACGCCAACCTCACAACTCACGCCTTATGCATCGCCGCGCCGACTAGCTGCGCACATCACCGGTGTGGCGACACAGGCCGCCGATAAAGCGGTGTCGCAAAAATTGATGCCGGCAAGCGTTGGCCTGGACGCTGCGGGCAACGCCACACCGGCGCTGCTGAAAAAGCTGCAAGCCTTGGGTGCTGATGCGTCTGTGCTGCCTGATTTGAAGCGGGTCATCGACGGCAAGGCCGAGGCGCTGTTTTTTGAGAGCAACGTCACCGGCGTTACCCTGACTGATGGCTTGCAAAAAGCCCTGCACGAGGCCATTACCAAGCTGCCTATCCCGAAGGTGATGAGTTACCAGTTGGAGGCCAATTGCGACTACCCGGGCTGGAGCAGCGTGCACTTCATTCGCCCGGCGCACGGTCTGGTGGCCCTGCATGGCAGTGCGGTGGTGCCGGTTCAGGCGCTAGGCCTGCAAGCTGGCAACAGCACGCACGGTCACCGGTTTGAAGCCCTGGTCGATCCGATTGTCTTGCCAGACGCTGACAGCTACGCCAGTGCCCTGCAACACAGTGGCGCGGTGATTGCCAGTTTTGATCAGCGTCGCGCCGAGATCGCGCGCCAATTGGCCGCAGCGGCCCAGCGCATCGGTGGCGGCGCTCAAGTGGTGGACGACGCTGCGTTGCTCGATGAGGTCACTGGCCTGGTTGAGCGGCCGAACGTTTTGGTGTGTGAGTTTGAGAAAGAATTTCTGGAGGTTCCGCAGGAGTGCCTGATTCTCACCATGAAGGCCAATCAGAAATACTTTCCTCTGCTCGACGCCAGCGGCAAGCTAAGCAACCAATTCCTGGTGGTGAGCAACATCAACCCGGCTGACGCCAGCGCCGTGATTGAGGGCAACGAGCGGGTGGTTCGTCCGCGCTTGGCCGATGCCCAGTTCTTTTTCAACCAGGACCGCAAGAAGAGTCTGGCTTCCCGGGTGGCGGGTTTGGATAAAGTGGTTTATCACAACAAACTGGGTAGCCAAGGCGAACGCACCCAGCGCGTGCAACAGATGGCCCAGGCCATCGCTGTCCAGCTCGGCGGCGTCGAGCTGGGGCAAGCAGCAGCCACGGCCGCGATGCTGGCCAAGGCCGACTTGTTGACCGACATGGTTGGTGAATTTCCGGAGCTCCAGGGCATCATGGGTGGCTATTACGCCCGCCATGACGGACTGTCGCCTGATATCGCCCTGGCGATCGAGGACCATTACCGCCCGCGTTTTGCCGGCGATGCCTTGCCGCACAACATGATTGGGGTCGCGGTCGCGCTGGCGGACAAGCTCGAGACCTTGGTGGGCCTGTTCGGTGTGGGTAACCTGCCGACCGGGGACAAAGACCCGTTTGCCCTGCGGCGCCACGCGTTGGGCGTGATCCGCATGCTGGCCGAGTTGAACCTGCCGCTGAACCTGAAAGACTTGCTGCACAGCGCAGCGCTGGTCTTTGGCGACAAAATCAAAGAGCCCGTTGACGCTTTAGCCGCGTTGACGGACTTCGTGTTCGATCGTCTGGCTGGTGTTCTGCGCGAGCAGGGTTACAGCGCTCAGGAAGTTGATGCCGTGCTGGCGCTGCAACCGCAGCGACTCGGCGAAGTAGGTCTGCGTCTGGCCGCCGTACGCTTATTTGTGGCCCTGCCCGAAAGCCAGGCACTGGCCGCAGCCAACAAGCGCATCAGCAACATCCTCAAGAAAGCAGAAGCGGTGGATCCGCACGTCAGCACCTTGTTGCTCAAAGAACCCGCTGAAGTGGCCTTGTACGCGGCCCTGCAGTCCTTGCTGCCGCAGGCCAATGCGCAGTTCGAGGTCGGTGACTACAGCGCTCACCTGCAAACCCTTGCTGCTTTGCGCGCGCCGGTTGACGCCTTCTTCGACGCTGTCATGGTCAATGCCGAAGCCATGGATTTGCGCCTGAACCGGCAAGGCCTGCTCAAATCTTTGCACCTGGCGATGAACCGGGCGGCCGACCTTTCCAAGCTTGCGTCCTGAGGCTGGCCCATGAAACTTGTCATCCTCGACCGTGACGGCACCATCAACGTCGACAGTGACGCTTACATCAAAAGCCCGCAGGAGTGGCTGCCGCTGCCCGGTGCCCTGCAGGCCATTGCCCAGCTCAACCATGGCGGCTGGCATGTGGTGATCGCTAGCAACCAGTCTGGCCTGGGCCGCGGCTTGTTTGGCGTGGTCGAGCTCAATGCCATGCACGCCAAAATGAACAAGATGCTGGTGGCCGTGGGTGGGCGAGTCGATGCCATTTTTTATTGTCCCCATGCGGCCGATGAGGGCTGTGGCTGCCGCAAACCCATGCCGGGTCTGTTCGAGCAAATTGGCGAGCGCTTTGGCGTTGACCTGGCCGGTGTGCCGGTGGTGGGCGACTCGCTGCGCGACGTGCAAGCCGGCGCGGCCGTCGGCTGCCAGCCCCATCTGGTCCTGACCGGCAAGGGCCAGGCTTACCGTGGCCAAGCCCTGCCCGACAACTTTCCGGCCGGCACCTTGGTGCACGAAGATCTGGCGGCCTTCGCTGAATTCTTGCTGGCCCAGGAAGCTCCGGACGAAGCCCTGCGGGCCGAACCCCGATGGCTCTGATTCGTTCGGTTTTACACCTGTTGTGGATGCTGCTGACGGTGGTGCCGTGGGCGCTGTTCTTGTTGCTGGTATCGGTTTTTTTTCGTGGCGACCTGGTGTACTGGATTGGTGCCGGCTGGTTGCGTGCCACGGTGCTGGGTGCGCGCTACATCCTGGGCATTCGCACCCGTGTCAGCGGCATGGACAATCTGCCGGTGGGACAGACCAGCCCGGTGATTTTGCTGATGAAGCACCAGTCCACTTTCGAAACCTTGCTGATGCCCGCGTTGATGCCGCATCCGCTGGCCTATGTTTTTAAAAAAGAGTTGCTCCTGATCCCCTTTTTCGGTTGGTCGATGGCCCGCATGGACATGATTCACATAGACCGCAAGCAGGGTGCCCGCGCGTTCAGCAAGGTCGTGACGCAGGGCCAAGCGCTGTTGGCGCGCGGCGTCTGGATCATCATGTTTCCCGAAGGCACCCGCATCCCACGCGGGGAAAAAGGCGTTTACAAAGCTGGCGGCACCCGCTTGGCGGTGCAGACTGGCGTCCCGGTGATTCCGGTGGCCGTGACTTCGGCCAAATGCTGGCCGCGCCGGGCCTTCATCAAACACCCTGGCGTGGTCGATGTGTCGATCGGAAAACCGATACCCAGTCTCGGGCGTGACCCGGTAGAGTTGATGCTTGAGGTGGAGACCTGGATCGAGAACGAGATGCACAGGCTCGATCCCGGGGCTTATCCCTAAGGGCCGCTAGGCCGGTTCTGCGACGGCTTCCATGCGAACTTTGCTTCAGTTCACTTTGGATCTTTTTTCTGATCCACTGCCAGCGCCGCAGAAAGAGGCGCTGGTCGGGGCGAATTTCCAGCACCCCAGCGCCAACCGCGAAGTGTTGTTGGGTCAGTCCCGGGTGGCTTATGAGTTCAAGCGCGGTAAACGACGCACCATCGGGTTTTCCGTCGGGCCCCAGGGTCTGGTGGTCAGCGCGCCCAAGTGGGTAACTTTGGCCGAAGTAGATAACGCGCTGCGTGAAAAAACCGACTGGATTGTCAAGAAACTGCTCCAGAGCCGTGAGCGCAACGCTTTGCTCGAATCGAATTGTCTTGAGTGGAAGGACGGGGTTTGCCTGCCGTTTATGGGCGAACCCCTGGTCGTGCTGTTGGACCTGGACTCGGCTGACCCGCGTGTAGGGCGCAAGGTGGTCAGCGCCGAATTGCAGCGCAACGCAGGCCTAAGCTTGAACTTGAAATTGGGTCTGCCGCCCAGTGCCGGTGAGCAGCAGATTCGTGACGCGGTCCAGGGCTGGCTGCAGCGTCAGGCCCACAGCCTGTTTACTGAGCGGCTCAACCACTTTGCGCCCCAGCTGCAGGTTCAGTGGCGCAGGCTGACCCTAAGCAACGCGGGAACTCGCTGGGGCAGCGCCCACAGCGACGGCTCGATTCGCTTGCACTGGCGACTGATTCACTTCAAGCCTGAGGTGATTGATTACGTGGTGGCGCATGAACTCAGCCACCTGCGGGTGATGAACCATAGCCCGCGGTTTTGGGCCACAGTTGGGTCAGTGGTTCCCGATTACGCCTTGTTGCGCTCTCAGCTCAAGGACGAGTCCCTGCCGCGCTGGCAATAAATTCGGGCTGAATTCAGACCGCCAGAAAGCGGTAAACCCCGTTCTGATCGAGTTGTCGTTGCAACCGGCTTTCAAACCACAGGTAATGCAGGTGGGCGATGGATTCGCCCATGGCAAAAGTAATCTGGTGCAGGTCCAGTGCGCGCTTGAACAGCACGGGCAGCACATCGGCAGCGCTCTGAGCCTGGCTTTGACAGGCCTGCATCACCTCGGCCAGGCGATCCCGGTGATGTGAATGCAACTGCTCAATCCGCTGGTACAAACCAGTAAAAGGCTTGCCGTGCGAGGGCAGGGTCAGCGTTTTTTCGGGCAGGACGAGGAACTTGTCAATCGAATTCAAAAACTGCAACAGCGGGTTGGACTCGGGCTCAACGTCATAGACGCTGACGTTGGTGGAGATGCGCGGCAGCATCATGTCGCCACCGATCAGCACCTGGAGTTGCGGGCAGTAAAGCGCAATGTGTTCGGGCGCATGGCCGTAGCCGCTGATGCAATTCCAGCTGCGCCCACCGATCTTCAGGCTGTCACCATCCATCATCCGAACAAAGTGCAATGGAACAGCGGGCACCAGAGTCGGAAAGTAATTGGCCCGGGCCTTGATCTTGGCCATGGTGTCGGGGTCATTGAGGCCATGCAAGGCAAAGAAATTGGCCGAATCGGGCCCGCCCATGACGCCGTGAATTCCTTGCGAGCTGAGGAAGGCCTGGTGGTAATCGGTGGCGCTGATCCACATTGAAACCTGCCAGCGTTGACACAACCAATCGGCCAGTCCGATATGGTCGGGATGCATGTGGGTCACGATCACGCGCAGGATGGGCAGGCCTTCGAGCTGGGTCGCAAAGATTTGCTCCCACTGGGCTTTGGCCTCTTCGCGGTGGATGCAGCAGTCCACAATGCTCCAACCCGCCACGCCGTTGATCTCGTCACGCAGCAGCCACAGGTTGATGTGGTCTAGCGCAAAAGGCAGGGCCATGCGAATCCACTTCACGCCGGGAGCCACCTCCAAGGTGGTGCCGGACTCGGGCAGGGTGTCGCCCAAAGGGTAGTGGAGCTGGCGTTCGAGTAGGTTCATAGTAAAGTGCTGGCATTGTAGGCGGGCTTCGTGTTTGGGGCTGTCACCTTCGGCGCACCCCATCAATCAATGAAACACTAATGAACGGTCTTGATTTTCAACTTGGCGCCGACGTCGATGCGCTGCGCGAAGCGGTGCGGGACTTTGCCCTGGTCGAAATTGCCCCGCGTGCGGCTGAAATCGATCGCAATGATAAATTCCCGATGGACTTGTGGCGCAAGATGGGCGAACTTGGGTTGCTGGGCATCACGGTGGGCGAGGAATATGGCGGCGTTGCCATGGGTTATCTGGCCCATATGGTGGCGATGGAAGAGATTTCACGCGCTTCGGCCTCGGTCGGTTTGAGTTATGGCGCGCACAGCAACCTGTGCGTGAATCAGATCCGGCGCAACGGCACGCCAGAGCAAAGGCAAAAATATCTGCCCCGGCTGATTTCAGGTGAGCATATTGGTGCCCTGGCGATGAGCGAGAGTGGTGCCGGCTCGGACGTAATCGGCATGAAGCTCAAGGCGCAGGATCAAGGGGGTTACTACTTGCTCAGCGGCAGCAAAATGTGGATTACGAACGGACCCGATGCCGACACTCTGGTGGTCTATGCCAAAACCGAAACCGAAGATGAAGGCCCCCACGATCCGCCGCTACGCGGCCGCGGCGCCCGCAATATCACAGCTTTCCTGGTTGAAAAAGACATGAAGGGCTTTAGCGTGGCGCAAAAACTCGACAAGCTGGGCATGCGCGGCAGCCACACAGGTGAGCTGGTGTTTAACAACGTCGAGGTGCCGCACGAGAATATTCTGGGAGGGCTCAACAACGGTGCCAAGGTGTTGATGAGCGGGCTGGACTACGAGCGCGCCGTACTCACGGGGGGTCC
>CAXNKH010000008.1:0-15058 GCA_964202765.1 Burkholderiales bacterium
GGCCTTGGCACCAGCCTCGGAGCGGCCGATCTTGAACGCCACGATTGGTTTGCCAGCACGAGCGGCTTTCAAGGCTGCAGCACGAAATTTATCGGGCCGACGGATGGTCTCGATGTAGAGCGCAATCACCTGGGTCACCGGATCGTCCACCAGGTAATCGACAAAGTCAGCCAGCTCAAGATCGACCTCGTTGCTGCTGGAGACCAGCTTGGACAAGCCCATGCCGCGGGCCGCCGCACGCGACAGCAGCGAGCCCAGGATGCCGCCGCTTTGAGACACCACGCCGATGGAGCCGACGGGAAAACTGTCCATCGCCAGCGCACTGCTGGCCGACAGGGCAATGGTGTCGCTCAGATTGACCAGGCCGATGGTGTTGGGGCCTAACAGCCGCATGGAGCCAGCTGCCTCCAGCAATTGCTGTTGGCGCAGCGCGCCCTGGGCGCCGGTTTCAGCGTAGCCACTGGCCAGCACGATGGCCGCAGCCGTGCCGAGCTGGGCCAGTTCGCGCACCGCATCCTGGGCCCGTTGCGCGCCCAGCAAGACGATGGCAACGTCGGGCACTTCGGGTAGGTCGGCAATGCTGGGGTAACAGCGCAGGCCGTCGATCTCAGCCACACGCGGATTGACCGGGTAAATCGCACCGGAAAAACGGTGTTTGAGCAAATAAGAGATGGGGCGACCGGCAGTTTTCGTCGGGTCGCCTGAGGCGCCAATCACCGCCACACTGCGTGGCTGGAACAAACGAGTCAGGGCTAAATGCTGACCGGCACTCATGCCGGCTTGGTCTGGTTAAGGAAGGCCAGCACGGCTTGCTGGTGTTCGCTGCTGGTGTAGCAAATGCCCTGGGCCTGACTGCCCTGAGCGAACATTTGGCTGGCTGACATTTCGGAGCTTTGGTTCAGGATGGTCTTGCCCAAGGCCAGCGCAGTGGCCGAACCCCGGCTCAACTCATGGGCCCAGGCCTGGGCGTCGCCGAGCAGGCTGTCGGCGGAACTGAGTCGGTCCGCAATGCCCAGACGCAAAGCCTCTTCGGACTCAACGCGCCGCCCACTGAAAATCAATTCCTTGGCGCGTGACAGACCGACCCGACGCGGTAAAAAGTACATGCCGCCACCATCTGGAATCAGTCCGCGCGAGATGTAAGACCAAGTGAAGCTGGCGGCCTGGCTGGCGACGATGAAATCACAACTCAAGGCCAGGTCGGCGCCCAGGCCTGAAGCGGCGCCGTTGACTGCGGCAATGGTGGGTTTGGCCAGGGTGTGCAACAAGGAAATGCTGTGGTGCACCCGCTGCTGACGGCTCCAGCCGTTGAAGCCGACTTCGCCAACCGGCGCTTGCATGCGCTGCTCCATCCCTGCAACGTCACCGCCGGCGCAAAACCCCTTGCCCTTGCCGGTGAGCACCAGGGCCCGAACGGTCGGGTCGGCGCCAAGCTGTTGCAGCGCTTCTATGAATTCGCTGCGCATGTCGTCGCTCATGGCATTGCGTTTTTCGGGGCGATTCAGGCTCAAGGTGGCGATGCCCGAAGCTATCTGTAAATCAATCAATGGGTAGCTCATATCCTTATTCCGCTGAGATGTTATTTTCTTTGACAATTTTTCGCCAGCGGGCTTCTTCGCCGCTGACATAACGCGCCATTTCTTCCGGCGTTCCCGCGCTGATGACCAGGCCTTCATCGACAACCCTCTTTCGAAAGTTTTCGCTTTGTACGGCCTTGCGAGCGGCGGAGTTGAGCCGTGCGATCACTTCGGCTGGCGTGCCCGCGGGTGCGTACAAGCCATACCAACTTTCTGCCGCGTAGCCCGGCACGCCGCTCTCGGCCAGGGTGGGCACAGCGGGGCGAGCTGGCGAGCGTTCCGCCGTGGTCACCGCCAACGCCCGCAGTCGTCCGCTGTCGATAAAAGCGCCAGTGGCGGCTGCGGTGGCGAACATCAAGTCAACTTGGCCGCCGAGCAGGTCGGTCAATGCCGGCCCTGCGCCGCGGTAGGGAATGTGCGTCAGATCAACTTTGGCCAGGTTCTTGAACAGCTCGGCCGCCAGGTGGGCCGAAGTGCCGTTGCCCTGGGAGGCAAAAGTAAGATGTTTGGGCCGGGCCTTGGCCGTGGCAATCAGGTCATGCACCGACTTGAGGGGGCTGTCGGGTCGCACCACCAGGATGTTGGGCGAGCGCCCCATCAGCACGATGGGCGCAAAAGCACTGTCATGGGCGTATGGCAGTTTGGCCAACAAGCTCGGATTCACCGCATTGGCAAAAGTGGCGATCAGGAGGGTGTAGCCATCGGCCAGACTTTTGGCCACCCAATCGGACCCGATCACGGTGCCGGCCCCCGGCTTGTTGTCGATCAGCACAGTCTGGCCAAGTTCCTGCGCCAGGGCCGCGCCCAAAGTGCGGGCGATCATGTCGGTACCCCCGCCTGGCGCAAAAGGAACAATCAGTCGCACCGGCTTGTCCGGGTAAGCGGCCTGCGCGGGAACCGGGGCTATACCCAATGCAGTCAGTACAGCCAGTGCCAGGTTGACGGTCAGTTGGCGGCGGCAGGGGGTGGCGGTTTGCTGCATGGGATGCGGTTGATGGGCAAGTTCTTAGTGGTGGTGTCCGTGTTCGCCATGCACATGACCGTGCGATATTTCTTCTTCCGAGGCGGCGCGAACGCTGGTGACCGTGAGCTGAAAGCGCAACTCCTGGCCTGCCATTGGGTGGTTGCCGTCGAGCATCACGATGTCGCCCTTGATCTTCTTCACGGTGAACACCTGATTTCGTCCATCTTCGGCCTGGCCTTGGAGTTGGCCGCCGACCTTCACGCCCGGTGGGAACTGCTGGCGTGGCATGGTCTGGACCAGGCTCTCATCGCGCAGACCGAATGCGTCTTGCGGCTGCAGCTGCAGTGTGACCTGGTAGCCCGCTTCCCGGCCTTGCAGCGCTTCTTCAATCTTGGGCAGGGTGCTGCCGTAACCCCCGTGCAGATAAACCATCGGTGTTTTGCTTTCTTCGAGCAATTTTCCCTTGGTGTCGGCTACTTTGTAGCGCAGGGTGACGGCAGAATTTTTCTCAATCTTCATATTTCTTTTTTCTTTCCAAGACAGATCTTCAGCGCTGTCCCCAACTGATTAAATGCATCACTGACTGATCAACTGTTTGACTTCGACCACATCGCGACTGCGCTTGATCTCGGAGCCCCAGACCCGATCGAACTCGGCCACCAACAGCTTGAGTGCGAGCGAACCGGGCACTGCGCGCGCCTGCTTTGGGTCGGAAAATTCGTAATAAGCGTAGTGCAGCGAGGGGTCGACTTCGCTCCAGCCACGCCAGGCGCGCTGCGCACCGAAGGCCTTGAGGGCTTCGGGCAGGTGTTCTTCCTGGTACCAGCGATCAAAGGCTTCGCGCAATTGCGATTGATCGACTTGGGCGCGCACGATGAAACAGGTGGGCATATTTTTTCCTGGTCGGTTCGGTTCGGAATTGCGTTGCGGCTTTAGTTGGCTTGAATGTTTTTGAGCTTGATGATCTTGGCCCATTTTTCGGCGTCTGTTTTTTGCAGTGCAGCCAACGAGGCTGGTGTACCCGGTGCCGGCATCACGCCGACTGCGAGCAACCTGTTTTTCACGCCGTCGCTCTCCAGCGTGCGGCGCAGCGCTTGATTGAGTCGTTCGACTTCAACCGCGGGTGTGTTTTTCGATGTATAGACGGCGTACCAGTTGTTGGAATCAACGCCGGGAATGCCTAATTCATCCAGTGTCTTGGTGTCGGGCAGCAGGGGGTGACGCTGCGGTGCGGCGATGCCCAATGCTTTTAATTTCCCGCCCTTGATGTGGCCGATGGCCACCGGGATGTCGATGAACAGTGCATCGACGTGGCCGGCGATCACGTCGGTGATGGCGGGTCCGACGCCCTTGTAGGGAACATGGTTCAGGTTGGCTTTGGTGACATCGGCCAGCAGTTCCATCGCCAGGTGAGGCATGCTGCCAATGCCGGAAGAACCCATCGAGGCGCCCTTCGCGTTCTTCTTTGCCGCCGCAATGAATTCAGTCACTGTATTGGACGGGTTGTTGACACTGGTCACCAGCACCTCGTCGGTGTTGACCACCAGCGTGACCGGACTGAGGTCGCGCACCGGGTCGTAAGACAGCTTCTCGTAAAGTGCGGGGCTGATCGAGACCGGTCCGGTGGTGGTGAGGAACAGGGTTTGTCCATCGGGTGTTGCCTTGGCGACGAATTCGGCGGCAATACCGGCGTTGGCCCCGGGCTTGTTTTCTACCACCACTTGCTGGCCTAACTCGCGGCCCAGCGGCTCGGCGATCAGGCGAGCAACAAAATCAATGGGGCCGCCGGGTGCGAAACCGATCACCAAGCGGGTGATCTTGGGTTGGGCGAACAGTGCCGGAGCGCCCAGGGCGAAAGCGGCTAGCGGCAGTTGGACCAAAGTTCGGCGAAGCGGATTAACAAGCATCAGGAATCTCCTTGGCATTGCGACAAATTCTATCGGAGACCAGAAAAGCGAAGCCGCGCCTGCTGACCAGCCAGTGGCATAGTCGAGCCATGAAACAATCCAGTTCTATCCCCGGCCAGGAACAGGCGAGTACGGCATGAGCAGCCATAACCCGTTAGTCTCGGCGCCGATCTTAACGAGCATCTGGCGGCTCAGTCTGCCCAATATGAGCGCGATGTTGGCCGTCGCTGGGGTCAGCATCGCCGAGACCGCCTACATCGGGCGCTTGGGGATGTCCCAGCTCGCTGGCATCGCCCTGGTTTTCCCGATGATCATGCTGCAGCAAATGCTGTCATCGGGCGCCATTGGGGGTGGAATTTCTGCGGCCATCAGCCGTGCCATCGGAGCCGGCGACAAGGCCAAGGCCAACGCCCTGGTGTTGCATGCCGCAGTGATCGGTCTGGGTCTGGGGCTGATCACCAGCCTCATTTTCCTGTTGTGGGGGCGCGATATTTTTGCCCTGATTGGTGGCGCACGTGGCGCAGCGTTGGATCACGCCATGGACTACGCCAACATCGCATTTTCTTGCGCCATCAGTGTTTGGCTGACCAATGCATTTGCTTCAGCCCTGCGCGGCTCGGGCAATATGAAAACACCGGCCAGCGTCTTGCTGTGGGTTGCCATCGGGCAAATCTGCTTGGGTGGAATTTTGGGCCTGGGGTTGGGCCCTGTTCCCCCATTTGGCATGGCCGGCATCGCCGCCGGTCAGGCCCTGGCTTTCAGCGCCGGCGCTCTGTATTTGTACCGCTACCTGCGCCGGGGTCAGGGTGGCGTGTGGCTGGCGTTTTCACTGGACTTGAAGCGGGACTGCTTCATGGATATTGTGAGGGTCGGGGCGATGGCGGCCATCTCTAGCGTTCAAACCGTTGCAACGATCCTGATTCTCACCCGAATCGTTGCAGAGTTTGGGCCCGAGGCCTTGGCCGGTTATGGCATCGGTACCCGTCTTGAATTCCTGTTGATTCCCATCACTTTCGCCATCGGGATGGCTTGCGTCCCCTTGGTAGGGATGGCCATGGGTGCGGGCAAAGTACAGCGCGCCCGCCAAGTGGCCTGGACCGGTGCCGCGCTGGCCGGGACCGTGGTGGGCGTGATCGGTGTGCTGGTGGCTTTGTTTCCAGGTAGCTGGAGCACCCTCTTTACCAGCAACCCGGCGGTGCTGGCTGTTGCTGGCGACTATTTTTCGTGGACCGGCCCCTGCTATGCCTTCTTCGGCTTCGGCCTGTGTCTGTACTTTGCCTCCCAGGGTGCAGGCAAATTGCTGGGGCCGGTTCTGGCCGGAACATTACGCCTGGTCTTGGTCGCCGGAGGCGGCATTGTGCTGCTTAGCCAGGGTGCATCGGTCGCTAGCCTGTTTGTCCTGATTGGCGCGGCGATGCTGGCCTATGGCGTCGCGACGGGACTGGCTGTTTACTTTGTTTCGTGGCAGCGTTCTGATGGATGTTTCCCAAAGCAATGACCAACGATCTCCGGCTCACCTTGATCCGGTCCTGTCCTGTCATGAGCTGGGCCAAGGGCCGGTAGGCGAAGGTTTGCACTGGATCAGCTCGGTGCAGAAGATTGGGGTCTGACCCCAATTTTCTTGATGCCGCTGCGTTGTGTGCCACATCGAACTGATCTCGGCAATGTGGCGGGTGTTCAGTCTTGGGGTGTCACTGGAAAGCGGCGATGGGTGTGGATGGCGCAGCGACATCAAGGGGGAGGCCAAAGGCTGGAGGACAGCTGCGCAGCCGTCCACACCCATCTCGCCAACGAGTCTCAAGCAGAACCAACGCCCCAAGTTGTCATGAATTTCGGTACGGTCAATAGAGCGCAACACGGTTGCGCCGCGGATTACAACTCGCGCAGGGCGTTGAACTGGGTCACGTAGCCGCTGCCGTCAATGCGTGCCGCAATCACCGTGGTGCGGCCTGATTTCAGGGCCGCAGCAATCGCTTGTTGCAGACCCTGTTCGGAATCGACGACAGTGCCGTCAGCGCCAAAACCCTGAGCCAGTTTTTCCCAGTGCATTCCCCCAATTTTCACGCCATGGCGGGGAATGCCCTTGAGCTCCTGCTTGATCCGGATCAAGCCGATTTCTTCATCGTCCAGAACGATCACGATGATGGGTAGGTTCTCGCGGACCGAAGTTTGCAGTTCGGCCACCGCCATCAGGAATCCGCCGTCACCGGTAAAGGCCACCACAGTTCGATCCGGGTGGGCGATGCGGGCGGCCAGAGCGCCGGGAACCGCATAGCCCATGGAGCCCAGACCGTTGGAGGTGAGGAACTCGCGCGGCCCGTAGGACGACCACTTTTGCACCACCAGCAAGCGGCTGGCGCCAGCGTCGCAGCTCGCAATCGTGTTGCGCGGCAAACAGGCCCGGGCCACCTCCACCACACGCTGCGGTGACAGCCCGGTGCTCGGTGTGTTCAAGGCATCGAGCACTTCATCACGAAACACTTGAGCGGCTTTTTCTCCCCAGCCGCTGCCGGCGCTGGCCCACTCGGCAAAGCGCGCAAGCAAGACTTTGAGATTGCCAACAACTTCGACCGAGGCTGGAACGCAGGCATCGGTGCTGGCCATGCAGGACAGGGCCAGCACGTCAGTGGTGTAAGACCAGGGCTTGGGCTGCAGCTCAACCGAGTCCAGTCCAATGGCCACAATCAAGTCGGCTTGCGCGACCAGTTTGCGCTCGATCAGGCCCCCAATGATGCAGCCAGCGCGCAAGGGGTGGTCCTCCGGAATGACGCCTTTGCATTTCGCGGTGGTCAGCACTGGTGCGCCGAGACGCTCAGCCAGTGCCAGAACTTCGGCCGAAGCCTTGTCCCACAAAACACCCAGACCGACCAGCAGAATGGGCTTGCGTGCCTGTGCCAGTTTCTGCAGCTCGACCTTGAGATCGGCGCGGTCTGGGCTGGGCATCAGCACCTTGGGCATCAACGGTGGCTCGGCGATGTTGTGGCCCGCTTCGCGCGTGGTCTCGCTTTGCGGCATGTCGAAATGCACCGGTCCTGGCGCGGGCGATGTGGCTTCGCGCATCGCGCGGCGCAGCTGGTGGCGCACCGCGGTGGCATTGACACTGGTTCCCCACTTCACCACCGGCGCGTACATGGCCAGGTGGTCAATGCGCTGGCGCAGCCCGACCGCATAGGTGGGTGCCGAGTACTGATCGGTAATGGCAATCAGCGGCGCACGGTCGAGGTAGGCATAGGCAATGCCGTTGACCATGTTGGCCGCGCCGGGACCGCGGGTTGACAGGCAGACCCCGGGCGAACCCGAAATCTCACCCCAGGTGGCCGCCAGCATGGCGCCCGCGACTTCCTGCTTCATCAGGATAAAGCGCATATTTCGCTGGCGCAGCGCTTCCATCAGCTCAACCGATTCGCCGCCCGGGTGGCCGACCACAAAGGGAGTGCCTGATTCTTTGATTGCATCTGCAATCACTTCAACCGTTGTTGCCATGTCTTTCTTTCAATCGCTATCTCGTTCTTTTTCGGGGCCTTGGCTTCGGGGAAAGATACTAACATCGGGCCTGTTGCTGCACTGTGCGCAACCGGTTTGACTGCGTCACTTTTTGGAATACCTCATGACTTCAAAAATCTTTATTCTCAATGGCCCCAACCTGAATCGTCTGGGCACGCGTGAGCCGCACATCTACGGCAAAGAAACGCTGGCCGACCTTGAGCTGCGATGCCGCGCCAAAGCCCAGTCGCTGGGGTTGGAGCTCGAATTCAGGCAGACCAACTTTGAAGGCGAGTTGGTTGAAAGCGTGCACGACGCTATTGACCTGGGTCACGGGCTCATCATCAATCCGGCCGGCCTGACTTTCACTTCGGTGCCGGTGATGGACGCTTTGAAGATGTTTGACGGGCCCAAGGTTGAGCTGCACATCAGCAATGTGCACACCAGGGAAGCGATTTATCACAACTCCCTGATGTCCAAGGTCGTCACGGCCGTCATGGCTGGTTTCGGGACAGCGGGTTACTTACTTGCTTTGGACTGGATGGCCCAGCGCTTGAATGATCGAAGATGAGAGTTCGCCAACAATGGCTGGCGCGATTCAAAAGACGCGCTTGGAAAAGCGCAAAACTATACCTTGGGTACAGTTAACCATGGGGACCTGTTGGCTCAAAAGAACGACTACTTTTGGGGGACAATATGAATTACAAATTTAGAACAAAAGCCCTTGCCTTCGTATCTATTTTTTTGCCGTGGTTATGGACGCAATTGCCCGAGATGATTGCAATCCACCTCCCCAGGACGTCGCTAAATTGGTGGAAATTCGATCTGGATTTCACAAGGTCACGGGGCCGTTGGCCCAGTTCGATCCTTGCCACGCATCGGTTATTTTTTCAATGCCTGGTATTTTTTCACGCAAGATTGTGGATCCTCCGCCCTTGATGATCATTGCGCCTGGCGGGAACGGACCTGGCGGTGCTGAAATGGAAATGATGCGTCGAATGAACAGAGAGGGTGTGGCAACCCTTTTGTATGATACTTATGAGATGAATGGTTTTCAGTACAAGGGGACCACACTTTTCTTGCTTGGCGTTGCGAATGAGTCTCGCCAGCGGATGATTTTTAAAGCGACTTATGGAGCATATCAGTGGGTACAAAATCAGCCCAAGATTGATTCTTCACGCATTTATATCAACGGGCTTTCGAATGGCGGCAGTGTCGCCGTCAATATGGCTGGGGTTGTTGATCCGAAACATGTTCCGGCAGTTATCGCTGAGGGTGCGTCACCGACGGGCATTGGTTTTCCTGACAAGACCAATGTGCCACTTAAGCTTGTGTATGGCCGGCTCGATAACTACGGGGGGAAAGCTGAAGACGATTGGATGTACACGCGGTCAGACCCATGTGGGTTCAATTTTGCATTCGAGATGGCTCCCGTGGGTGTTGCTGCGCGTTGTTCTGCAATAAATAATCCCCAAGGAATGGTTCCTTCGCCATTGGAGTGGATGAGTTCTCTCAAGGCGCAGGGGCTGCCAGTTGAGATGTTGTTCTACGAGAATGCCGCCCATGGAATTTTGAACGGCCCCATGAACAAGGGGACCCGAACTTACGGAACAGGAACCACTGCAAATTTTCGATACGGATGGACGGGAAGTAGTTACGACGTTCCAGATAAATATATTTCCGACATCGTGAAACTCATCAAGTCAAACTCCAACTCAAGTGCAAGAAACTGAGCGATAGTTTTTATGTTGGTGGATCGAAGTTCTAAGCGCTGCAGCGTTTCCCTAGAGATGGTCTGCATAAGTCATTTTCCAGAATCGACACTCAATGAAATCAATGGCTTAAGAGTGGTTTGCTGCTGAAAAATCGAGTTTTTACAGAGGTTTCCTGGTGCTTATTCCGCCTTGATATTACTTTGTCTAACCACCCGGGTCCACAAGGCGGACTCGGCGCGGGCCATGGCCAGCAGTTCGGAAGGAGAGCCCCATCGAAGAATCTGGCCTTGTTTGGTCAGGTTCTCCTTGACGGCGGGGTCTTCTAATGCCGCAATGATGGCTTTGTGATATTGCTCGATCAGTGGCGAGGGAATTTTTGGTGCGCCCCAAATGGCGTACCAGGGATCGACCTCGAAGCCCTTGGCGCCCTGTTCCTGTAACGAGGGAATCTCCGGATAAGCTGGGTGACGCTCACGTAGCGAGCCCCCAATGATGTTCAGGCGGCCGGTGCGCTGCATGGGAACGGCCACCTGGATCGGCAGGAACATGGTGGGTATTTGCCCCGACAGCAAGTCCGTCACTGCCGGCGCCGCCCCCTTGTAGGGAATATGTTCGAGCTCGATGCCCAGCGTCAACTTGAGCAACTCCATGCACAGGTGATGGTGAGTTCCATTGCCGGGTGAGGCATAAAAAATGCCTTGTCTGGATTTGGCCCAGGCGATGAATTCCTGCAGGTTTTTGGTCGGCACATCTTTGTGAACTGCCAGCACAAAGGAAGACGATGACACCTGGGTAATCGGCGTGAAGCTGGTGATCACATCGAAATCGATGGATTTGTAAAACAGTGGCAAGGTCAGGGTGGTCGAAGGCACAATCAGCAGTGTCCCGCTGTCGGCGGACTTGGCCACAAAGTCCATGCCGATCATGCCGGAGGCACCGACTTTGTTCTCGACCACATAGTTCGCATCCAGCCTGGCTTGCAGCACCGGTCCGATGGCGCGCGCGATCAAGTCGGGCGTGGTTCCGGGTGTCAGGGGGACCACCATGCGGACCAACTTTTTCTGCGCTTTGACGGCACTCATCCACAATAGGCCAGCGGCACTTAGGAGGGTTCTTCGTGGAAAACTCATGTATCGTCTCCGTTAGTGGATGTTTGCAGACCTCTGTAGCCTCTGCTGCAGAATGATTTAAATCCAATCTCCTGGAATGTATTATGTCGTTTTAATCGTAGAGAGAATGGTCCCCAGAGTTTTCAATTACATGCACCTTTTCAAATGATCCGTTACAACAAACTTGGCTACGTCGGACTCAACGTCACTGATCTGATGCGAGCACGTGACTGGTACACATTGATGTTGGGTCTTCAATTTAATGGCACCGGCGAATCGGGTGAATTATTTTTCCGTTCAGGTGTAGAGCACCACAGTCTGGTACTGCACGCGGCCACCACGCCGGGGCTGAAACGCGTCGGATGGGAATTGGAGAGCGATGCACAATTTGATGTGCTTGCGCACGAACTGGGTCGCCACGGGATCGCCTGGCGCGAACTTGACGCCAAAGAGTGCCGCGCCATCCATATTGATCGCGTCCTGCGCATCGTTGACCCCGTCACCGGCTTGTCGATCGACTTTTATGGCGGCGGAATGCAGACCATGGATACCCCATTTGTGCCCAGCGTCACCAAGCTGCAGTCGATCTGCCACGTCGGCATTGGCACGCCGCACTATACCGATGCCATCGACTTTTATGAGCGCGTGCTCAATTTCAAGACATCAGACGAGATTGATGGACGGATCCGACTGATGCGTTGCTTTCCGAATCCACTACACCACAGCCTTGCGATTGCAAATACTTCGCGCAATTGTCTGCATCACATCAATTTCATGGTCGACGATGACCTGGACTTGACCCAGGCGCGCTCGCGCTTTGGCGCCAACGGCGTGCCCATGGTGTGGGATGGGTTTCATCCGCCTTCGGCCAACACATTTTTGTTCTTCCTTGATCCAGATGGGTTGTCGATTGAATTTGGCCATGGCATGGAAATGTTTCCTGAGCATGGGGCCCGCGCCCATCGCGTATTCCCGCCCAAACCAGAGTCCTTCGACTCCACCGGCAGCGTGCGTGATCCGCGCATGGCGGCGGCGGGTGAGATTGAACGCGGCTTGAGTTGATTGACAATACCCGTTTTCAAGGAAGCTCTTTCATGTCAATTGCTGTGCGGTTTTTGTTGGGTTTTGCATCGGCCGGTCTAGGCTGTTTCGCCAGTATTGCGGTCGTGGCACAAGATGTGAGTGGCTATCCCAGCAAGCCCATTCGCATCATCGTGCCATTTCCAGCTGGCGGCACAGCAGATGTATTGCCGCGCGTACTGGCTGAAAAACTAAGCGCCCGCTTCGGCCAGCCGGTTTTGATTGAAAACCGCGCCGGGGCCAGTGGCAACATCGGAGCCGAAGCGGTATTCAAAGCCGACCCCGATGGTTACACCCTGCTCTCTGCGCCGCCGCCGCCGTTGGTCATCAATCCGAGCCTCTACCCCAAGCTGGCATTTGACCCCTCCCAGTTTGTGCCAATCACGGTGATTGCCAGTGTGCCCAACGTGTTACTGGTACACCCCAAGGTGCCCTCCAATACCCTGCAAGAATTTATTGCTTATGCGAAAGCCAACCCCGATAAGCTGAACTACGCGAGTCAGGGCAGTGGCACCACGTCGCACCTGACGGCCGAGATGTTCAAGTCAATGGCGGGCGTTCGCATCACCCACGTTCCCTACAAAGGAACCGCGCCAGCGCTGACCGACTTGCTCGGCGGCCAGGTGGACATGATGTTCGATAACCTGGGCGTGTCTGCGCAACACGTGCGCTCGGGGAAATTGAAAGCTCTCGCCGTCAGCAGCACCGTGCGCATCAACTCGCTGCCTCATGTGCCGACGGTGATCGAAGCCGGCCTGCCTGGGTTTACTTCGGTGGCTTGGTATGGTGTCGTCGCGCCGCCTAAGACCCCGCCCGAGATCGCTGCCAAGCTATCCGTGGCCATTATCGAAACCCTCAAACACCCCGATGTCATCAAGCGCCTGCAAGACCTCTCGGCTGAACCGGTAGGCAGTACACCGGCCGAGATGAGTGCCTTCATGAGGGACGAAGTCGAACGCTGGCGCCGCGTGATTCAGAGCGCCAACGTGAAAGTGGATTAGGTTTCTAAAACTCAATCGACGTCGTTATGCATGAGGGGCGTGGTTACTCCGCTTTGACGCCTGACTCTTTCACCAGCGGGGCCCATTTGCTGATCTCGCTCTTGATGTAGTTGCCCAGTTGCTCTGGCGTGCTGGTGCGCACCTCAAAGCCTTGGCTTGCCAGCTTGTCACGCATCTCGCTGTCTTGCAGTAATTTGGTGACCTCGGCGTTGAGCTTGGCCACGATGTCTTTGGGTGTGAGCGCTGGTGCGACCAGGGCATAGACCAGTTCGACTTCAAAACCGGGGTAGCTTTCGGCAATGGTGGGGACCTCGGGTGCATTCGTGGAGCGTTTAAGACTGGTCACACCCATGGGGTTCAATTTCCCTGATTTGATGTGTGCCAAGACTGAAGGTGTGCCCGCCAAAATGAGTTGGATTTGGCCACCCAGCACATCGTTCATGGCGGGCGCTGCGCCTTTGTAGGGTACGTGCTGGAAGTCCGTCCCGGCCAAATTGTTAAACAGCAAGCCGCCCAGATGCAGCGGCGTGCCCGCACCGGCTGTGCCGTAATTGAACTTGGTCGGATTGGCCTTGGACAAGGCCACCAATTCTTTCAAATTTTTGGCCGGCACGCTAGGGTGCGCTGCAAGAATCAGGGACGAGGCCGCAGTGAGTGTGATGGGCGCAAAGTCACGCACGGTGTTGTAGGCCAGCTTGGAATACATGGCTTCGTTGATGGCCTGGGTTCCCACCATCATCAAGAGCAGGGTGTAGCCATCGGGCGCAGCCCTCGCCACGTGTTCGGCCGCCAGATTGGTGCCCGCGCCTGGTTTGTTGTCGGCCAATACCGGTTGACCGAGTGCCACATTGAGCTTTTGCGCTATCGCACGGCCCAGCACATCAGAAGGCCCGCCGGGTGCGAAGGGGATCACGATACGGATCGGTTTGTCGGGGTAAGCGGCATGGGCGGCTTGGCCTGCGGCGGTCAACATGAGCCCCGCTGCTATGCTGAAGGCCATGGTGACTGATGTGTATTTTTGTAGCGATATCATTAAAGTCTCCTAAAAAATTTCAAAGCCATGTTGATCACCTGCGCTCAACTTTACCCGCTCGAAGTGCCCATGAGCAAGCCCATCAGAATGGCGGGCGAAACCATCACCCATGCGCAAACCTTGCTGCTGCGGCTGGTGGACGAGCAGGGACGGGAAGGCTGGGGCGAGGCAAGCGCAGCCCCCCTGATGACGGGTGAAACCCTGGGCAGCATTGCAGCGAGTGCAGAGTACTTGGCCGCCAAGCTGGTGGGCGTGCGCATTGAGAGTGCTAGTGATATCGCCGCCTTGTATGCGCGAGTGTTGTATGGAAATCCATCTGCCAAATCTGCGCACGAGACGGCGCTGCTGGATTTGTTTGCGCAACGCCAGGGCGTGCCGCTGTATCGCTTATTGATGGGCGACATGGATGTGCTGGCGCCTCGGCGACTCGAGATGTTGCATATGCTCGCTTCGGGCGACTTGGACGGCGAGATTGAAGAGGCTAGAGCCCTGCGCAGCCAGGGTTACCGCCACTGGAAGATCAAGGTCGCCACCGGCGACACCGCGAATGATGTGCGCAGGGTGCACGCGCTGTGCCAAGCCTTGCAGGGGGATGTGGTGTCTGCCGACGCCAATCAGGGCTTGTCGATTGAGGCGGCCCAGGCGATTGCGCGTACCGGTGCTGCCAGTGGCCTGTCTTTTCTGGAGCAGCCCTACCGTGTTGGCATGCTCGACGCCATGGTGGCGCTGCACCGCGACAGCGGCTTGGCACTGTGTGCCGACGAGTCGATTCAGGACGTGGATGACATCACCGCGCATCGTGATGCACAGGCCGCTCAGGGGGTGAGCTTGAAACTCAGCAAGCTCGGCGGCCCACTGGCCTTGATCGCAGCGGGTCGCTTGTGTCTGGTCAGCGGTCTGCGCATCAACCTGGCCTGCAAGGTGGCTGAGACGACGATTTCTGCTGCCGCCACGGCCCATAGCGGTTTTGCCTTGGCGGATGTGGCCTGGGGCTTTAGCATGTCGAATCGTTACCTCGCGGTCGATGTGTGTGCGCAGCCCTTGGCGCCCATCCACGGTGCCGTGAACACCACACAAGTGGACAGGCCGGGGCTCGGTTTTGCCCCTGAGGCCATGCGATTGGGCGAATTCGCCAGCACGGCTTGGCCGATGCG
Source organism: Burkholderiales bacterium (assembly GCA_964202765.1). Classification (GTDB taxonomy): domain Bacteria; phylum Pseudomonadota; class Gammaproteobacteria; order Burkholderiales; family Burkholderiaceae_C; genus CAXNKH01. Next base: position 15,024 of record CAXNKH010000008.1, read on the forward strand.
GGAGTTTCGCGCTTGAATAGCGCATTAGTTTTTTT
>CAXNKH010000009.1:0-14990 GCA_964202765.1 Burkholderiales bacterium
TTTGCTGATACAGTGCAAAAAAGTGCAATTAAGTGGGGAAAAGTACCCGACCCTTCCTCCTGTTTGCAAATCTACTAACGAGGAGTTGTTGCCGTGTTTCAAGGAGCTTCGTCTCTCAGCTTGGATGCCAAAGGACGGCTGTCGGTGCCGACGCGGCATCGTGACGTTCTGATTGCCACGGCGGCAGGGCAACTCACGATGACCAAGCACCCGCACGGTTGTCTGATGTTGTTTCCTCGCCCAGAGTGGGAAAAATTTCGGGATCGAATTGCTGCCTTGCCGATGTCGGCCCAGTGGTGGAAGCGGATTTTCCTGGGCAATGCGATGGATGTGGAGATGGACGCGACCGGACGAGTCTTGGTGTCACCCGAATTGCGTGCGGCCGCCGGCATCAGCCGAGACACGGTGTTGCTGGGCATGGGCAACCATTTTGAGCTCTGGGATAAAACCAGTTACGACGCGCAGGAGGCCAGGGCGATGCAGGAGAGCATGCCCGAGGTTTTCAAGGAATTTTCCTTCTGAAGGCCGACGGTGGAAACCCCATGGAAACACACCACCGTCTTGTTGAGCGAAGCCGTCGAAGCACTTTTCAATCAGGAGCAAGACAGTGCCGAGGCTCAACAGACTTATGTCGATGCTACTTTTGGTCGCGGCGGGCATTCGCGGCTGATTTTGAGTCGCTTGGCGAGCCAGGGTCGGTTGATCGCTTTCGACAAAGACCCCGATGCAGTGGCACAAGCTGCACAAATTACGGATTCAAGATTTTCTATCCGACACCAGGGCTTCAGCCATCTGGGCGAACTGCCGCATGCCAGCGTGTCTGGGCTGTTGCTGGATTTGGGTATCAGTTCGCCGCAGATCGACAACCCGCAGCGGGGCTTCAGTTTCAGGTTCGAAGGGCCGCTGGACATGCGCATGGACACAACCCGGGGTCAGAGCGTGGCGCAGTGGTTGGCAACAGCCGAGGCGGGGCAAATTGCGCAGGTGATACGTGATTACGGCGAAGAACGGTTTGCTGGGCCGATTGCAAAGGCGATTGTTGCTCGCCGCCAAGCACATGGACCCCTCACCACCACCACCGAGTTGGCTCAGCTCGTGGCAGACACGGTCAAAACCCGCGAGGCGGGCCAGAATCCCGCAACGCGGACATTTCAAGCTCTTCGGATTTTCATCAATGCCGAGCTTGAAGAGCTCAAACAAGCCTTAGAGGCCGCACTCGATGTACTGCAACCTGGGGGGCGTCTGGTGGTGATCAGCTTCCACTCGTTGGAGGACAGAATCGTCAAGCAATTCATTGCCAAGCATTCGCGCGATGAGTTCGATCGCCGCGCCCCTTTTGCCGCGCCACGGGCCATGCGCTTAAAGGCGCTCGCACGCATCAAACCGCGCGCCACTGAAGTGGCTGCCAACCCGCGCGCGCGCAGTGCTGTGATGCGGGTTGCGAGCAGGACGCTGACGCCATGATCCGAATCAACTTGTTGTTGCTGTGCGCCGTCATACTGACGGCCATGTACTTGGTCGGAGTTCAGTACGAATCACGACGTTTGGTGACGGACTTGCATAACGCAGGGGCCGAAGCCCAGCGCTTGGTGCTTGAAAACGAACGTTTGCAGCTCGAAAAGAGGACCCTGGCCACGCCCATGCGAGTCCAGAAGTTGGCTCGCGAACAGTTGCAAATGCGCGGCGCCAGTCCGGCCATCACCCAGTATGTCAAGCCGCCTGAGCAGCCGACTGCAACGGCAGGTGCGCCATGAGCCGCAGCATCGTTTACACCTCAAGCCCCTTGTTGGCTAGCCGGACCCCGGTATGGCGCAGCAAATTTGTGGTGGCCGCTATTGGCCTCGCATTCGCAGGTTTGGCAGGGCGGGCCATCTACATCCAGGTCGTAGCAAATGATTTCTTCAAGCACCAAGGTGAAGTGCGTATCGCACGAACGCTGGAGCTGCCGGCAAATCGGGGTCGAATTCTGGATCGCAACGGTTTGATTCTGGCTTCCAATGTGGTGGCACCGAGCATCTGGGCCATTCCTGAAGACGTTGACCAGAATAATTCTGAGGTCAAGGCCAAGCTGGTCGAGCTGGCCAAGTTGTTGGACATTTCCTCGGCTGATCTGGGTAAGAAACTGGAGGACGAGGACAAGACTTTTGTTTGGATCAAGCGGCTGGTCGATGAACCGGTGGCTCGGCAAATCACAGCACTCGATATCAAGGGAATCTACCAACGCAAGGAATACAAACGCAAGTACCCCGAGGGCGAGGCGGCCGCCCATGTGGTGGGTTTCACCAATGTGGAAAATTTGGGTCAAGAAGGCGTAGAGCTGGCTTTCGAGAAAGAGCTCAAGGGCCGTGCCGGTTCGCGCCGCGTCATCAAGGACCGTCTCGGACGGGTGGTCGAAGATGTGGGCGAGCAAGTGTCGCCGGTGGATGGCCCGGATTTGCAGCTCAGCATTGACAGCAAGGTACAGTTCTTCGCTTACCAAAAACTGCGTGACGCGGTACTGGAGCACAAGGCCAAAGGCGGCAGCGTGGTGGTACTCGATACGGTCACCGGTGAGTTGCTGGCCTTGGCTAATTATCCCAGCTATGTACCCGACAAGCGGCAGAACCTGAGCGGCGCGCAATTGCGCAATACCGCCATGACCGATGTGTTCGAGCCGGGCTCAACCATGAAGCCGTTCACAGTCGGCCTGGCGCTGGACACCGGACGCGTGACGCCAGCCACCGTGATTCAGACGGCGCCGGGAAAACTTCTGATCACCGGCTCGACCATAACGGACGCCCATCCGCATGGCGCTTTAACGGTTGAAGAGGTGATTCAGAAATCGAGCAACGTCGGCACCGTGAAAATGGCGATGCAAATGCAGCCGCGAGAAATGTGGGAGATCTTCTCTGCCGTCGGTTTTGGCCAGAAACCACAAATTGAATTTCCAGGGGCGGTCACAGGACGTTTGCGCCCCTATAAAACCTGGCGCCCGATTGAGCAGGCCACCATGGCTTATGGCTACGGTTTGTCAGCTTCGCTGTTCCAGATGGCGCGTTCCTACACCGTGTTTGCCCATGATGGCCAGATCATTCCGGCCACCCTGCTCAAGAGCAATCATCCGGCTCAGGGCGTGCAGGTCTTATCGGCCCAAACGGCAAGTCAGATGCGCAAGATGTTGCAAATGGCGGCCGGCCCCGGCGGCACGGCGCAAAAAGCACAAACCATGGGCTATTCAGTCGGCGGAAAATCGGGAACGGCGCACAAACAAATCGGCAAAAGCTACGTCAGCAACAAGTACCGTGCCTGGTTCACCGGCATGGCACCGATTGAGCAGCCTCGCATCATCGTGGCCGTCATGATCGATGAGCCCAGTGCTGGCCAGTACTACGGCGGTGCGGTGGCAGCCCCGGTCTTCAGTGAAGTGGTGCAGCAAACCCTGCGCATGATGGGTGTGCAACCCGACATGGCCGTCAAGCCCCAGATCGTGGCCAAGGCCGTGGAAGAGAGCTTCTGATGCAGCAACTCGCCACGCCCCAACAAGCTGCCCACTGGTTGCACAGCCAAGTCAGTGGCACCTTGACAAGCGATAGCCGTCAAGTTCGCCCGGGTGATGGTTTCATGGCCTGGCCCGGCTTGGCCACCGATGGTAGAAATTATGTGGCCGCTGCGCTGGCTCAGGGTGCAAGCGCTTGTTTGGTCGAGCAGCAGGACGCGGAAGGCTTTCACTTTGACTGCCAGCAAGTGGCTTGTTACCTGAATCTGAAACAAGCCGGTGGTGCTGTGGCGAGTGCCTATTTTGATGAGCCCAGCCGCCAGCTGGCGGTGTTGGCCATCACCGGAACCAATGGCAAGACCTCGACCGCTTGGTGGTTGGCCCAGGCGTTGACGGGTTTGCAGCAGGACAAGGCTATGCCCTGCGGTTTGATCGGAACGCTGGGTGTGGGCCAGCCGCCCAGTGCTGGTGTTGCAGCCCAACTCCAGCCCTTTGGCTTGACAACACCCGATCCCGTGCAGTTGCAGCGTTATTTGCGTGAATTCGTGACGGCAGGTTTGCAAGCCTGTGCGATCGAAGCCTCCTCGATCGGAATTGAGCAGCAACGGCTGGCGGCTACCCACATCCATAGCGCCGTGTTCACCAATTTGAGCCAAGACCATCTTGACTACCACGGCTCTATGCAGGACTATTGGAGCGCCAAGGCGGCTTTGTTTCAATGGCCCGGCCTGAAGGCTGCGGTGATCAATCTGGACGATGAAAAAGGGGCGGAACTGGTCAGCACTTTGACCGGTGGAGCGGTTGATGTCTGGACTTACTCTGTGCGGGGACCAGCCCGTTTGCAGGCCCAAGACGCACGCTATGGGGGTCACGGTTTGCAGTTCACGGTACGCGAGAACGAGCAAGCCTACTTCTTGAAAACCCGGTTGATCGGACAGTTCAATCTGTCTAATTTACTTGCTGTGATGGGCGCCATGCGTTCCGTCGGCGTGCCCTTGGCGGACGCAGTCCAGGCTTGTGCCAATCTGTTGCCGGTGCCGGGACGGATGGAGTGCTTTGGGGCTAGCGATCAAACGCTGGTGGCGGTGGACTATGCCCACACGCCGGACGCGTTGGCTCAGGCCTTGTTGGCTTTGCGTGGCTTGGCCGAGCAACGTGGCGGCCAGCTTTGGTGTGTTTTCGGTTGTGGCGGAGACCGCGATGCCAGTAAGCGAGCCCTGATGGGTGCGATGGCGGCCAACTATGCGGATCGGGTGGTGGTCACCAGCGACAACCCGCGCAGCGAAAAGCCGCAGGCCATCATCAGCCAGATTTTGCTGGGGTTGACGGGACACTCAGATGTGACGGTGCAAGCCGATCGGGGTCTGGCGATTCAAGAGACCTTGGCAGCTAGCCAAAAGGCCGATGTGGTGTTGATCGCGGGCAAGGGTCATGAAACTTACCAGGAAATTGCCGGACACAAGCTGTCATTTTCTGATGCGGCTCAGGTGTGGAAATTCCTCAGCCAGCAGAGCGCAACGGCAAGTCAGGGGCTGGTCTGATGAGCGCAATGATGAATTTGCTGCAAGCCCGGGACTGGATTCCAGGCGCGCGCTTGTCGGGTGCGGGCGAGGTCCTGATTCAACGGGTGCACACCGACAGTCGAAGCCTAGAGCCGGGCGACTTTTTCATTGCGCTCAAGGGCGAGCATTTTGATGCCCAAGATTTTCTGGTCGAGGCCAAAGCCAAAGGGGCGGTCGCGGTGATTTGTCAGGACGAGGCCAAGTTGCAGCTTGCCGGTTTGCCGGGCCTCATCGTCGCCAACAGCACCCAAGCGCTCGCAGCGCTGGCCAAAAGCTGGCGCTCGCAGTTCAAATTGCCTTTGATCGCCGTGACCGGTAGCAACGGCAAGACCACGGTGACACAAATGCTGGCGTCGATTCTGCGGGCCTTCAAACCGCAAGCCATGTTGGCGACCCAAGGAAATTTCAACAATGAGATCGGCGTTCCGTTGACGCTGCTGCGCTTGCGGGAGCAGCATGAAATCGCGGTACTGGAATTAGGGATGAACCATCCCGGAGAAATTGCCACGCTCGCGGCCATGGCCCAGCCAACGGTGGCGCTGGTGAACAACGCCCAGCGTGAGCACATGGAGTTCATGGCCACGCTAGAAGCCGTGGCCAGAGAAAATGCTGCGGTGATTGAGGCCCTGACTCCGGCTGGCGTCGCGGTCTTCCCGGCAGCTGACGCTTACAGTCCACTGTGGCGTCAACTCAGTGGCGCGCGACCCCAGCTTGAATTCTCGCTGGGCACCCCGTCCGCAGCCACCCATGTGGGCTGTGAGCCGCCCTTGTGGGCTGACGGTTGCTGGCAGGTCCAGGCGCAGACACCGGCCGGTATCTTGCGCTATCAATTACGGATCGCTGGTTTGCACAATGTCAAAAATTCCTTGGCAGCCGTTGCCTGTGCCTTGGCTATTGGCGTGAGCCCCGATGCGATTGCCAAGGGGCTAGCCAGCTTCGAGCCGGTCAAGGGTAGATCCAGCGCGATGACCTTAGATTGGGCTGGTCGTTCCATCACGCTGATCGATGATTCCTACAACGCCAATCCCGATTCGGTGCGCGCTGCTATCGATGTGTTGGCGGGGTTGCCCGGCCCCCGTCTTTTGGTGTTGGGCGATATGGGTGAGGTCGGCAACGAGGGACCGCGTTTTCATGCCGAAATCGGCGCCTATGCCCGTGAGTTGGGGCTCGATGCCGTGTTGACCTTGGGCGCTGCATCAGCGACCAGCGCCAAGAGCTTTGGTTCCGGTCGTCATTTCGATGACATAGCCGCTTTGAATCGGGCCGTACTCGAGCTGCTGCCGACGCTGTCCAGCATCCTGGTCAAGGGCTCACGTTTTATGAAAATGGAGCGGGTGACAGCAGCGCTCACGGCACGGGCAACTGCGGACCAGGAGGATGCCCATGCTGCTTAGTCTGTCCCAGTGGTTGCAGAGCTTGTCACCCGAGTTCGGCTACTTTCGGGTATTCCAGTACCTGACGATGCGCGCAGTGCTGGCGGCGGTGACGGCTTTGCTGATGGGCCTGATTGCCGGGCCGATCGTGATTCGACGCCTGGCTGAACTCAAAATCGGACAGCCGATTCGGGGCTATGGCATGGAATCGCATCTGAGCAAAAGTGGAACCCCGACCATGGGTGGGGTCCTGATTTTGTTGTGCATCACGGTCTCGACCTTGCTGTGGGCTGACCTGAGTAACCGTTTTGTCTGGATTGTGCTGCTGGTGACTCTGGGTTTTGGCGCCATTGGATGGGTTGATGATTGGCGCAAAGTGGTGCACAAGGACCCTGAGGGAATGGGTTCGCGCGAGAAGTATGTTTGGCAATCCCTGATTGGTTTGAGCGCTGCGCTGTATCTGGTGTTCAGCATCTCCGAAAGTTCCAATCTAAAAGTCTTGCAGTTGTTCTTTAAATGGGTGGAGTCCGGCTTCGACTTGAATTTACCGCCCAAGGCCGGTCTGTTGCTGCCTTTTATCAAAGAGGTCAGCTACCCCTTGGGCGTGTTGGGCTTTGTGACCCTCACTTACTTGGTGATTGTGGGTGCCAGCAATGCAGTCAATTTGACCGATGGTTTGGATGGCTTGGCCATCATGCCGGTGGTGATGGTGGGCTCGGCGTTGGGGGTGTTCGCTTATGTCACGGGCAGTTCGGTCTATTCGAAGTACCTGCTATTTCCCTACATCCCGGGATCCGGTGAACTGCTGATTTTTTGTTCTGCCATGGCGGGTGCGGGTTTGGCTTTCCTGTGGTTCAACACCCATCCAGCCCAGGTTTTCATGGGTGATGTCGGCGCCTTGGCCCTCGGAGCAGCGCTGGGGACTATCGCCGTCATCGTGCGCCAGGAAATTGTGCTGGCCATCATGGGGGGGATTTTTGTGGTGGAAGCCCTGTCCGTGATGCTGCAGGTGATGTATTTCAAATTCACCCGAAAAAAATACGGCGCTGGGCAGCGCCTCTTCAAAATGGCCCCACTGCACCATCATTTTGAGAAAAGCGGCTGGAAAGAATCTCAGGTGGTGGTTCGTTTTTGGATCATCACCATGTTGTTGTGCCTGGTGGGCTTGTCCACCTTGAAGTTGCGTTGATCCCCCAACCATGAAACAGATCAAAGATCAACATGTTCTGATCCTGGGACTGGGTGCATCCGGCCTGGCGATGGCGCGTTGGTGCGTGGCTTGTGGGGCGCAGGTCACGGTGGCTGATAGCCGCGCAGTACCGCCGCAGTTGAAACAGTTGCGCCAGGAATTAAGTGCTGTCGTTTTTATTGCTGGACCATTGGATGCTGCGTTGATCGCGGGAACTACGATTCGGGCCGTGTTCGTCAGCCCCGGTCTGAGCCCCGATGCGGTGGCTGCGTTAGGGGCTGCGGCGCAAGCACAGGGTCTGTGCCTGGGTTCCGAGCTGAGTTTGTTTGTCCAGGGTTTGACTGAGCTGCGTAGCGAGCTCAACTACAACCCGAAAGTGCTGGCCATCACCGGTACCAACGGTAAGACCACCGTCACCGCGCTGACCGGACAACTGGTCAAGCGAAGCGGAAAAACTGTGGCCGTGGCCGGCAACATCGGCCCCACCCTGCTTGATACGCTGGCGCAATGCAGGGCGCAGAACAGTCTGCCCGAGGTGTGGGTGCTGGAGCTTTCCAGTTTTCAGTTGCATTACATGCGGGGCTTCGAGCCCACCGCAGCCACTGTGCTCAATATCAGCCAGGACCACCTGGACTGGCATGGCAACCTGGCGGCTTACGCGGCGGCCAAGGCCAGTATCTTCGGCCAAACCGGGCTGATGCTGCTCAATCGGGAAGATGCTCGAGTGATGGCGATGCTGCCGGTCCCGACCAAAGTACGCAGCCAACGCAAGCACGTCAGCTTTGGCTACAGTTTGCCGCAACGTCATGGCGACTATGGACTTGAACAAGTCAACGGCATGACCTGGCTGGTGCGCGCCATGCCGACCGAAGAGACTCACAAGCTACGCAAAGGACAAGTGCAGGAACTGCATATTCAGCGGCTGATGCCCGCTGATGCCCTGCGCATTCGTGGCCGGCACAATGCCCTCAATGCGTTGGCCGCTTTGGCCTTGGCTTCGGCCGCAGGCTGCAGTCTGGCGCCTGTGCTCTATGGCTTGCGTGAGTACCGTGGCGAGCCTCACCGGCTTGAATCGGTGGGAACGGTTAATGAGGTGGAATATTTTGATGACAGCAAGGGCACCAACGTCGGTGCTACGGTGGCTGCGCTCAACGGTTTAGGCGTAGAACGCAAATTGGTTCTGATCCTGGGCGGCGAGGGCAAGGGCCAGGACTTTACGCCACTGGCGCAGCCTGTGAGTCGATATGTCCGCTGCGTGGTGTTGATCGGACGCGATGCTGGCCTGATCCGCGCTGCGCTCGGTGCTTGCAAAGCGCCCCTGCTCGCTGCTGCCTCCATGGAGCAGGCCGTGGCCTTGGCCCATGAGCAAGCACTGGCCGGCGATGCGGTCCTGCTGTCACCAGCCTGCGCCAGCTTTGATATGTTTGACAATTATGGCCATCGCGCTGAAGTGTTCTGCGCTGCGGTCAGAAGACTGGCACAGGATGCCGGTGCAGAGTTGGTGACTACCACATGAGCGCATTGGCCCAACGCTTCTCGGCTTGGTTCTCTGGCAATGCAGCCAGCGGCGATACGCATTTGTCTTTGGGTGGGCTGGAACTGGGCGGGGGTAGAACCCAGCCGGCGCGGGTGTTTGGCTATGACCAGGTCTTGATCTGGGTCACGCTGACTTTACTGGCCTGGGGTTTGGTCATGGTGTATTCAGCATCGATTGCGATGCCCGACAACCCGAAGTTCGCGCGCTTTGAGTCGACTCATTTTCTGGTTCGGCACCTGGTCTCCTTGGTGGTGGCCCTGGTGGCCGCCTTCATCGCATTTCAGATCCCGCTGTCAACTTGGGAAAAAGTAGCGCCTTGGCTGTTCGTGGCTTCTCTGGTGTTGTTAATCGTGGTGTTGATTCCCCATGTGGGCAAGGGTGTTAACGGTGCAAGGCGCTGGATTGCTTATGGGGGTATGAGTTTCCAACCCTCGGAGCTGGCCAAGTTTGCGGTGCTGCTGTATGCCGCTGACTACATGGTGCGAAAAATGGAAGTCAAAGAGCGATTTTTCCGCGCCGTGATGCCAATGGGGGTGGCCATTGCCGTGGTCGGCCTGCTGTTGCTGGCGGAACCTGACATGGGTGCGTTCATGGTGATCGCCGTGATTGCCATGGGTATTTTGTTTTTGGGCGGCGTCAATGCCCGCATGTTCTTTCTGATTGCTGCGATTCTGGTGCTCGCTTTTGGTCTGATGATCGCTTTTTCGGACTGGCGACGTGATCGAATTTTTGCCTACTTGGATCCATGGGACCCCAAACACACTTTGGGCAAGGGTTACCAGCTGACACACTCTTTGATCGCCATCGGTCGCGGTGAAATCTTTGGTGTAGGACTGGGTGGCAGTATCGAAAAACTTCACTGGTTGCCTGAGGCCCATACCGATTTTTTACTTGCCGTCATCGGCGAAGAATTCGGTCTGATCGGCGTGGTCATCGTCTTGGGGCTGTTCTTCTGGTTGACTCGCCGCATCATCCATATTGGACGGCAGGCCATTGCGATGGACCGATTGTTCGCTGGCTTGGTGGCCCAGGGCGTGGGCATCTGGATGGGATTCCAGTCCTTCATCAACATGGGGGTGAACCTGGGGGCACTTCCAACCAAGGGCCTGACCCTGCCCTTGATGAGCTATGGGGGGTCGGCCATCCTGATCAATATGGTGGCTCTGGCCGTCGTCTTGCGCATTGATTACGAGAACCGGCAAATGATGCACGGAGGGCGTTTATGAGTTGTCTGTTTCTCCAAAATAGGCACAGCGCAAGGCGCTGCATGGCGCGGTACACGACATGGATGATGCCTGTCGGGAAGTCTCTGCGAGACATTCCCGAGGGAGGCCGGCGATGAGCCAAGCCGGAACCAAAATTGCGTTGGTGATGGCTGGCGGCACCGGGGGCCACATCTTTCCCGGCCTGGCTGTGGCTGATGCCTTGCGCGACAAGGGCTGGCGTGTGCACTGGCTCGGTGGCTCGGGCAGCCCTGGAAAACCGAGCATGGAAAGTCAGCTGGTGCCCCCGCGCGGCTATCCCTTCGAAGCCCTGGATTTTTCTGGCGTGCGCGGCAAGAACCCCCTCACCCTGACTTGGTTGCCACTGCGCTTGCTCAAGGCTTTTTGGCAAAGTATCCAAGTGCTGCGTCGGGTTAAGCCTGATGTGGTGGTGGGCCTGGGCGGCTACATCACTTTCCCTGCTGGAATGATGAGTGTGCTGTTAGGCAAGCCACTGATCCTGCACGAGCAAAATTCGGTGGCCGGTATGGTCAATCGGCTGCTGGCCGGTGTCGCCGATCGCGTTTTCACTGCATTTCCCGGGGTTCTCAAGCAAGGCCTGTGGGTGGGCAATCCCCTGCGACCGGCCTTTTTGCAACAAGGTGACCCGGTGACTCGGTTTGCAGGGCGCAGTGGGTCTTTGCGCTTGCTGGTGGTCGGTGGCAGCCTAGGGGCCAAGGCCTTGAATGAGGTGGTGCCCAAGGCTCTGGCGCAGATCCCTGAGGCGTCTAGGCCGCACGTGACGCATCAAAGCGGAGCGCTACACATTGAGGCCTTGCGCGCCAACTACGCAGCCGCTGGAGTGAGTGCCGAATTGACGCCGTTCATTGACGACACGGCCCTGGCGTTTGCCCAAGCCGATCTGGTGCTGTGCCGGGCCGGAGCCAGCACCGTGACCGAAATCGCGGCGGTCGGTGCGGCTGCCGTGCTGGTGCCCTTCCCCCATGCAGTCGATGACCATCAAACCGCCAATGCACAGTTCTTGGTTAACCAAGGTGCGGGCTGGTTGGTTCCGCAAGTGCGCCTGAGTCCTGAAAAATTGGTACACCTGCTGCAAACCCTGGAACGACCCGCCTTGCTGGCGGCGGCATTGAAGGCCAAACAACTTGAAAAAACCAATGCTGTGCACGAGATGGTGCTGGCTTGTGAGGAGTTGGTCGCATGAAGCACGCGGTCCGTCGGATTCATTTTGTTGGCATTGGCGGCTCCGGTATGTCGGGCATCGCCGAGGTCTTGCTGAATCAGGGTTATGTCATATCGGGGTCCGACCTGGCTGACAGCCCGACGCTCAAACGCTTGGCCGGCCTAGGTATCAAAACTTATGTCGGTCACAGCCCGAGCCATCTGGCGCAGGTTGACGCGGTGGTGACGTCTACCGCGGTGCAAGCCAACAACCCTGAGGTGCTGGCAGCGCGCGAAAAACAAATTCCGGTGGTGCCGCGGGCCGTGATGCTGGCTGAGCTGATGCGCCTGAAACAGGGCATTGCCATTGCTGGCACCCACGGCAAGACCACCACCACCAGCTTGGTCGCCAGCGTGCTGGCCGAGGCCGGGCTCGATCCGACTTTCGTCATCGGGGGTCGTCTCAACAGTGCGGGGGCCAATGCCCGTCTCGGCAGCGGCGACCACATCGTGGTGGAGGCTGACGAGTCAGATGCTTCCTTCTTGAACCTGTTGCCTGTGATGGCGGTGGTCACCAACATCGATGCTGATCACATGGAGACTTATGGCCATGACTTTGATCGTCTCAAGTCGGCTTTTGTTGATTTTCTGCACCGGATGCCCTTTTACGGCACGGCCATCCTCTGCACCGATGACGTGGCCGTGCGCTCCATCATGCCGCAGGTGACGTGCCCGATTACCAGTTATGGCTTCGGGCCCGAGGCCCAGGTTCGGGCGGTTCACGTGAAAGCCGTGGCTGAGCAAATGCATTTCACCGTGCAGCGCCGCAATGGCGTGGTGTTGCCGGACTTGTCGCTGGTGTTGAATTTGCCGGGGCGGCACAACGTGCTCAATGCCTTGGCGGCTGTGGCTGTGGCTGCTGAGCTCGATCTACCGGATGCGGCATTGCAAAAAGCTTTGGCGGAATTCAAGGGTGTGGGACGGCGCTTTCAGCGCCATGGTGAAGTGGCCCTGGCAGTCGGTGCCAGCTTCACCTTGATTGAGGACTACGGCCACCATCCGGTGGAAATGGCGGCCACGCTGGAAGCGGCGCGCGGCGCTTTTCCTGGGCGGCGCCTGGTGTTGGCATTTCAGCCCCACCGCTATACCCGGACGCGCGATTGTTTTGAAGATTTTGTTCAGGTGATCGCTCAGTTCGATGCTGTGTTGCTGGCTGATGTGTATGCGGCCGGGGAAGAGCCGATTGTGGCGGCTGATAGCCGCGCCTTGGCCCGGGCACTGCGGGTGACGGGCAGGATCGAGCCGCTGTTTGTCGGCGACATCAATCAGATGCAGCAAGCGATAGTAGCGCAGGCCATGGCGGGCGATGTGGTGCTGTGCATGGGGGCCGGGTCGATTGGCAACGTGCCTGCAAAAATCATAGCTGCCCAGCAGGCTGAAATACAGGGAAATGTGAAATGAGCGCTCACAATCTGGGAAAAGTTGCGGTGCTGATGGGGGGCGCTTCGGCTGAACGCGAAATCTCATTGCTGTCGGGTCAGGGTGTGTTGCAGGCCCTGCGAGATAGCGGGGTTGATGCCCATGCTTTCGATCCGGCTGAACGTGATTTGAGCGATCTCAGGCGCGATGGCTTTGCGCGCTGCTTTATCGCTTTGCACGGTCGTTTTGGTGAAGATGGAACCGTTCAGGGCGCACTCGAGCTGCTGGCTATTCCTTACACCGGTTCCGGCGTGATGGCCTCCAGCTTGGCGATCGACAAGGTGATGACCAAGCGGGTTTGGCGTGCCGAGGGCCTGCCGACACCGGCTTGGGTGCAGGTCCAAAGTGGCGCGGATGTGCGGCAAGCCTGGGTTCAACTCGGCGCGCCCATGATTGTCAAACCTTCGCGTGAAGGTTCGACCTTGGGTTTGAGCAAGGTCAACACGGTGGAACAATGCGATGCGGCTTATGCGCTGGCAGCCCGGCATGATTCTTTGGTGCTGTGCGAGCAATTCATCAGCGGGGACGAAGTCACTTGCCCAGTGTTGGGCACGGGCGAGCAGGCCAGGGCCCTGCCCGTGATTCGCATCGTTGCGCCCGATGGCAATTACGACTACCAGAACAAATACTTCAGCGACGAAACCCAGTACCTGGTCCCGTGCGGTTTGCCAGAGCATGAAATCGTGGCGATACAAGCGCTGGTGCTGCAGGCCTATCGGGTGCTGGGTTGCCGGGGTTGGGGTAGGGCCGATGTCATGATCGATGCGAGAACGCGCAAACCCTATTTGCTGGAAATCAACACCGCCCCGGGCATGACGGGCCACTCTCTGGTTCCCATGTCGGCCGCATCCGAGGGCATCAGCTACCAAGATTTGTGTCTGCAGTTGCTGCAACTCGCGACACTGGATTACGCAGGCATGAATCGCGCCCTCATCAGTTCGGAAAAGGAGGATGCGCAGTGAAGACCAAGCCCGCGCTCCCGCTGGACATCAAGCTGATGAATTGGACCTCATCCGTATTGATGCTGGTGTTTGCTTTGCTGATGCTCGTTTCTTTGGTGGCCTGGGCCGCACGGCAGCCCCTGTTTGCCATTGCTGGCATGACGGTGCGAGGAGATGTCAGCCACAACAACGAAGTGACCTTGCGTGCCAATGTGGCGGCTCGCTTTTCCGGCACGTTTTTCACGGTCGACCTGAAGCGGGCGCAAAGTGTTTTTGAATCTGTCCCTTGGATCCGACGAGCCGTGGTCCAGCGTGAGTTCCCCAATCGATTGAGGATCGTTTTGCAAGAACACCAACCCGTTGGTTACTGGGGCATTGAGGGCGAATCGCGCCTGATCAACAGCCATGGCGAAGTGTTCGAAGCCAATGTGGGTGAAGTTGAGCAAGAAGGCTTGCCCCGTATGAATGGGCCCGAGGGGCAGGCCGGTGCTGTGTTGCAGATGTACCAGAAATTAACGCCGGTGTTCAAGGCCGTCGATCTCCTGATCGAACAGATTGACCTGTCGGGTCGTGGCAGCTGGCGGTTACGGCTTGACGGTGGCGCAGTGATTGAGTTGGGGCGCGGTTCGGGGGAAGAGGTGATCGCAAGATTGCAGAATTTTCTGGGAACTTTGACGCAGGTCACGGGCAAGTACGGCCGAAAACCAAATGCCCTAGAGAGTGCTGATTTGCGCTACAGCGAAGGCTTTGCAGTTCGGATTCGGGGCGTCAGCACGCTGGTGCCCGATGGGCAGAAGAAATAACAGACACAACAGGTGAGACTATGGCAAAAGAATACAAAGATCTGGTTGTTGGCTTAGACATTGGAACCGCCAAAGTAATGGCGGTGGTGGCCGAGGTGATGCCAGACGGTGAGTTGAAACTCGCTGGCCTGGGTATTTCGCACAGCACCGGATTAAAGCGCGGTGTGGTGGTCAATATTGACGCCACCGTGCAAAGCATTCAACAGGCTCTCAGAGAGGCCGAGTTGATGGCCGACTGCAAGATCAC